>DAORIL010000300.1:0-7714 GCA_035438525.1 Pyrinomonadaceae bacterium | reverse complement strand
TGCACCTTTGCGTTAAATCTGACATTCTCAAGGATTTTTATCGTTGCTTCCGCGCAATTGTTCAGCCAATGTAAATTCTGCTTTAGCTTCTTCGGTTTTTCCGGCTTGCTGCAAAACTTGTCCCAAAAGATAATGCGCTCCAAAGTTTTTTGGGTCAATTGCCACGGATCTTTGCAAAAGGTTTAACGCATTTCCTAAGTCCTGTTTTTTGAAATAGACCTTTCCTAAAACAATATAAGGTCCGCTAAAAAAGGGATTTATCCAAATCGACTTTTGCAGAGGCGCAATCGCTTCATCCCATTTTAATTGCCTTGTCAAAGCCTCGCCCAAACGGTAATATGCCATTGAATTTGCCGGATTAAGTGCAATTTCTTGTTTTAAAAGGTCAATCCCTTTATCAAGTTCTGCTCGATAAATTGCCATTTCACCTAATAAAGACCGCACCTGAGGCAATTTTGGATCTAATTCTAAAGCCTTATTCAATTCAATTTCGGCTGTTTCTTCAAATTGCTGTCGAATTAACATTTGAGCATTCAAAAGATATGCAGCGGCAGAGTTTGTTGTGACTCCGAACAAGTTAGCGAAAGATTGTCGGGATTTATCGGGTTGACGGGTTTGAATATAGCAAACACCGAGCGCATAACCGAATTCATTATTATACGGCTCCCACTCCGTTACCTTTTCTAAAAAGGGAATAGCATCTTTCAAATGTCCCAAAACATAATGCGACAACCCTTGCATTCGCACCGCAAGTTTATATTCTGCTGATGTTTGCGGAAACTTACCGTAACTTACGCTCAAGTTTTCGATCGCCTGTTGATAGTTTCCCTGAGCATAAAAAATCTTTCCTATTTCATATTTTAGTTTTTCGCTATCAGGATTTTTTTTCAATGCTGTTTGCAAAAGATTGATTGCTCCGGTTGGGTTCCCGCTTTTCAATAAATTTTGAGCAGATGCAATCTCTTGCTCGACTGATTCTCCGCCTTGCGCTGCTGCAAAAACTACAGAAAAAATAAATATAAAATAAACGATTGCCAAAATTTGAAGTTTCATAGACGAGTAATTATGCTTGAACTTTATGACAAAAGTCGAGTGTCTAAATTTGATGTATAAAATAATTTCTTATATAAACCAAGATAATATAAGAAATACTTTTGACACGTATTCTCCAAAAAATTGAATTTTTTTTCCAAAAATTTGCTTATTTTGAAATAAATGTGTTATAAACCTAGGAACTTTCGATTGTTATCAAACAAAGTATTTATCGATATTATAAATACAATTCATGTCTGAACTCAATCGGATTGGAAAACTGGCGCGAAAGTTGCCTGTTTTAATTTGGAACTATTGTTTTCAAATTATTTGTTTTTATTTCCGTTAAAATCAAAATCATAGAAAGTATTATAATTTGCCATAATTTGTAAGATATTTTTTAATTTTATTAAAAATAATGCAGATTATTCTGTGTTTTTATAAAAAGTTTGTTTGTTTTCCAAACAAACTAACAAAAAAATATGTTACGATTGTGAAAATCAAAATCAACTAAACAAGGGCAGGTCATCAATAGAAAGCTTTTGTAAATTTAAATTTTTCAAAAAAATGGAGGTTTTTGGAATGACTAAAAATCGGTTGCTTTTGCTAATGGTAGTTTTTCTATTTTCATTAGCATATCTTCCGCAACAAACACAGGCGCAAGCGGTTTATGGTAGTATTTCGGGAACTGTTACTGACTCGACAGGAGCAGTTGTTCCGGGTGCAACCGTAACCATCACCAGCGTCGAAAGACGCACATCAGATACTGTGACAACAAACGACAGTGGAACTTATTCAAAAGAACGTTTGTTACCCGGTAGCTATCAAATCAAAGTCGAAAAACAAGGCTTTAAAGCCTCTGCTGCAACCAGTAGTGTTAGTGTTGATACCCAAACCAACGCTGACATTCAATTGACCGCAGGGGTTCAAACCGAAGTTGTCAATGTTGAAATTTCGGGTGAAGTATTAAAAACTGACCGTGCCGACGTGGCAACAACTTTTTCAACCAGAGAAGTTACTGAATTACCAATTCTTGACCGTAACTTTACCAAGTTAATTTTGTTGACACCCGGAACGCAGCAACAACTTTGGAATCACGCCGCGAGCGAAAACCCGCAGGGTTCAACCCAAACCATTGTTAATGGTCAAACCTTTAGCGGAACAGGTTTTCAACTCGATGGAACTGATAATCGTGATGTGATTTTAGGGATTATTGTTATCAACCCAACCTTTGAATCGGTTGGAGAAACAAAAATCACTTCGTCAAATTACGATGCTGAATTTGGTCAGGCAATTGCCGGTGTGGCTTCGGTTCAAACGAAGAGCGGAACGGACAAAATTCACGGCAGCGTTTTTGAGTATCTGCAACGCGACCGTTTCCAAGCTCGTAATCCCTTTTCGCAAGCCAGACCCGATGCTTTAACCGGAAGATTTATTCCTGCTACCAAAAAAGATCAGTTTGGTTTTTCAATTGGTGGTCCGATTGTTAAAGGAAAAGTTTTCTACTTTGGTGATTATCAAGGCACCAGAGCACAGCAAGGCGGTTCAAAACTTTTGACTGTTCCGACAGCAGCGGCTAGAACCGGCGATTTGAGCGCATACGGCAGACCAATCTATAATCCGACAACTGGTTTGCAATATACCGGAAATATTATTCCGGCTTGTGGTGCGGGACAAACTCCGGCAGCAAATGGTTGTTTATCAACTCAGGCGCTTAACCTTTTGAAACTAATTCCTAATCCGACAAACGGAGGTTTAATTGATAACTTTGTTGCGAGCGGTAGTGAAACGTTCGATAACGATATTTTCAATATCCGTGGTGATGGAAGACTTTCAGAAAATCTGAATGTTTTTGGACGTTTTAGTCGTGCCAAATTTAATTTGACCGGTCCGACATCATTTGGACAAGGCGGTGGTGCTGAGCTTGTTTCGCTTGGTGGTTCATCCAAAACCCGAAATCTTAGCTTAGCGACCGGATTTGATTACACTATCAACTCAACCACAGTTGTTGACTTTCGATTTGGCTACTTCAATTATTTGGTAAATGTTTTGCCGTTTGATTATAAAATCAATACTGCGACAAATATTGGAGTTCCGGGATTAAATAATGATGATTTCAGCTCAGGTTTATTTGCCGGATTCGTCAATATTGCAACCGGATCTAACAGTCGGGACTTTAACTTTGGTTCAGGTTTAGGTGTTAATCGTTGTAACTGTCCGTTGACCGAAGATGAAAAACAATATCAAGTAGTTAGCAATCTAACCAAAATTTTTGGTAATCACACCATGAAATTTGGGGTTGACATTCGCAAAGCTTTCAATTTAAGAGTCCCTAGTGACAGCCACCGTTCAGGTGAATTGTCATTTGCAGGCACCCGCACTGCACAGGTTGTTGCCGGTTTGCCGGTCGCCGGAACAGGCAGCGGTTTGGCTACCTTCTTAATCGGAGATGTTACCAGTTTTACCCGATACGTCAGCACTTCGACTGATGCTCGTGAAAGCCAATGGAGACATTTCTACTATGCACAAGACACTTGGAAAGCTACTCCAAAATTAACTGTTGCGTTAGGCGTTCGGGCTGACATTTTCAATCCGCAAAAACTAAATGCGTCAGGTAATGGCGGATTTCCTAACTTAACCACCGGACAAATTGATGTCGCCGGAGTCGGTAATATTAATTTACAAGGCAACATTGCCAACAGACTTAATCTTTCGCCACGGATTGGCATAGCTTATCAAATCAATAACACGATGGTTATTCGTGGTGGATTTGGACGGAGCTATGATACCGGGGTATTTGGAACGGTCTTTGGACATACGGTAACCCAAAATCTTCCGGTTCTTGCCAGACAAAACTTAAATGCGGCAAGCTCTGTAGCTCGTGTCTTTAACTTGGCTACTGGTCCTTCGGCCCCTGCCGGATTCTTTGGCATCACTACATCACAAGCCCTTTGTGGAAATGCAAAACCGGGAACATCCGGACAAGCAGCCTGTGTTGCCAACACTTCAATTCCGACCAGCGGAAGTTTCTTCTTGCCTGACGGCATTTCAGTTAGAGCTTTATCTAATAAACAAACACTTCCGCATGTAGATGCTTATAACATTACTTTCCAATGGGAAGTTAAGAAAAACTACTCGTTAGAAGCTGCTTATGTAGGTAACTACGGGCGTGACGTTTTTGTGGGTGACAACCCTGACCTAAACGTTAACCAAGCGACCATTGCCGGATTTGGAACTTTATCAAACTGTCAACGTCGTGTTTATTGTAATCAATTTGGCTGGACACAAGATATTCTGCTTTATCAAGGATATAAAGCGACCAATCGCTACGATTCTATGCAGTTGAAGCTCACCAAACGCTTCTCTAATGGATTCTCGTTCTTGACGCATTATACTTTGCAAAGAGCCTTGAATAATGACGGTCAGTATTTCAACATTGATCCTTCAGTCAATCGTGGTTTAGCTAATTTTGAAAGAAGACATAACTTTGTTCTCTCTCAACTTTATGAACTTCCGATTGGTAAAGGTAAGAGATTCGGTAGTGGTATGGGCAAAGTTGCTAACGCTTTCCTTGGCGGATGGCAATTTAATTCCAACACCACAATTCAAAGCGGATTCCACTTTAATATTGAATATGATGGCGGCGCAGACCGTGACACAGGACCAAATCGTCCGAATATCAATGGGGAAATTAAATACACCCCTGGAGTTAATGGAACTATTGACACCAGCGTATTTACTAAACCTGCGGTCGGAACATTTGGAAATCTGGCGCGTAATGCTGCAACCGGTCCGGGCTATTGGAGAACAGATGGTTCGTTCCTTAAGAAATTCCATATTAACGAAACAATGTATGCAGAATTCCGTTTAGAAGTGGTTAATCTGTTTAATCACGTCAATCTCGGAAATCCTGATTCATTTTTGGGAAGTTTTAGTGGCGGAAAATGGAGTAATGCAGCGAACATTGGTAAATCCAATTCAACTGCTTTCTTTGGTAATGACCCGCAACGTAATCTCCAATTTGCGTTTAGATTCGCTTTCTAAACAAATTTTGGTCAGCAACCTAACGTAGAGAAATTTGCGTTAGCCACAGGGGAAGTTTTAACCGGACTTCCCCTTTTTTCCAAAATCTTTGTGGTAGATGTATTACCAAGCTAAGTTGATTGAGAGTTTATTTTAGAAAACTGCCATCGGGGGTCGGTCGTCTTAAATAAATTCTTTCCAACTTAGCTTGGTAATACACCTAGCAGGTTCAAATAAAAAAAATAAAAGGCAAAAGTAAATAATTTGCCTTAAGGAGATCGTCCAAATGCGTTTTTTAGTTTCTTTGCTATTGATTCTTTCATCTTTTATGCCTGCAGTATTTGCTCAAAATCAATATGAGCCGATCCCTTATGTCAAAATTAAACATCCCGAATGGGCGCGAAAGGGAATTGTTTATCAAATCAACACACGGGCATTTACCAAAGAAGGAACCTTTCGCGCAGTTGAAAAACACCTGCCACGCATTAAAGAACTCGGCGCGGATATTTTGTGGATAATGCCGATCAACCCGATTGGCGAAAAGAATCGCAAGGGAACTCTGGGAAGTCCATATTCCGTTAAAGATTATTACGGTGTTAATCCCGAATTCGGCACGATGGATGACTTCAAGCATCTTGTTGCTGAGGCTCACAAACTCGGTTTTCACGTTATTCTTGATTGGGTGGCAAATCATACCGCTTGGGATAATAAAATGCAGTCTGAGCATCCTGATTGGTATGACAAGGATTGGAAAGGCGAATTTCGTCCGACACCTTGGTTCGATTGGACCGATATTATCAACCTCAATTATAAATCGCCGGGACTTCGCAAATATATGACCGAAGCAATGAAATATTGGGTTAAAGAAGCCGATATTGATGGCTATAGGTGCGATGTTGCCGGATTTGTCCCGATTGATTTTTGGAATAATTTACGTAAAGAACTCGACCAGATCAAACCTGTTTTTATGCTGGCAGAATGGGAATCGCGTGACCTCCACGAGTATGCTTTTGATATGACTTACGCCTGGACCTGGTATGAACGTTTAGAACCGATTGCTCAAGGCAAAGCAAAAGATTTGGGTGGACTTTACGGCTATTATTCGTGGAATGAAGGTTTTTATCCGCGAGATGCGATTCGGCTGGTTGGTGTTTCAAATCACGATAAAAATGCCTGGGACGGAACAGAATTTGAACTCTTCGGCAAAGGATTGCAAAATGCGATGGTGCTTTCGGTTGTCGGCGAAGGAATGCCGATGATTTACAACGGTCAGGAAGCTGGAAATATGAAGCGTCTGAAATTCTTTGAAAAAGACGAAATTATTTGGAAAACACATCCTAATGGCGAACTATATAAAAAACTTTTTGCACTGAAAAAATCCAACTCGACGCTTTTGAATTGGGGGCATAATGCGACAATGAATTTAGTTCCGAATTCAAAACCCGATAAAGTTTTCAGTTTTGCGCGTCAAAATGAAAAAGATAAAATTTTTGTCGTGCTGAATTTTTCAAATCTGCCCCAAACCGTAACTTTTAAAGAAACTTTATATCACGGTAATTACACCGAATATTTTACAGGTAAAAAAGTTACAATGGACGAGAAAACAAAATTAGTTTTACAACAGTGGAGCTATAACGTTTTTGTGAAGTAAAAAGCAGTTTTTTAACGCAAAGGCATAAAGAGTGGAAGACGCAAAGTTTTTTTGATAATTACTTTTTGCTTTGACATTTTTACTTTAAATTCTTTGTGCCTTTGTAACTTTGCGTCTTTGCGTTAAAAATTTCTCTTTATAAATGACCGAAAAATCTTTCAACATCATCGGACTTGGCGAAATTTTGTGGGACTGCCTGCCGGCAGGAAGACAACTCGGTGGTGCGCCCGCAAATTTTGCTTATACCTCAAACCAATTAGGAAATAATGGAATCGTTTTAAGCCGGGTCGGAAATGATGATTTCGGCAAAGAAGTTTTAGAGCAATTACAAATCAAAAATCTTTCAACTAATTCCATTCAGATTGACTTGGAAAAGCAAACCGGAGTCGTTAATGTCACACTTGAAAATGGTCAGCCAAGTTATAATATTGTCGAAAATGTTGCCTGGGATAATTTGGAATTAACCGAAAATTGGCGCGAAATTGCAAAAATTGCAGACGCAGTTTGTTTTGGTTCTTTGGCGCAACGCAATGAAAATTCCCGAAAAACTATTCGTGAATTTGTTGGTTTAACCAATGGACTACGAATTTTTGATGTAAATTTGAGGCAAGAATATTTTTCTAAAGAAATTTTGCGCGAATCCTTGATGCTGGCAAATATCTGTAAATTAAATCACGAAGAATTACCGATTGTCGCGGAACTTTTTGAAATTGCTGGTAATAACATCATTGAAACCGCACAAAATCTGCGCCGAGAATTTAATTTAAAATTGCTTTGCGTAACGCGCGGAAGCAACGGCAGTTTGCTGATCACCGAAAATGATTTAAGCGAATTTGCCGGTTTGAAAATTACGGTCGCGGACACAATCGGTGCGGGCGATGCTTTTACCTCCGGAATGACGCACGGGCTTTTGCGAAATTGGGGTTTGGACAAAATCAATAAATTTGCTAATAAAGTCGGAGCTTTTGTGGCTTCTAACACAGGTGCGATGCCTGATTTTTCGAGATT
>DAORIL010000299.1:0-7740 GCA_035438525.1 Pyrinomonadaceae bacterium | reverse complement strand
GCAAGGTGGTGCCGATTTTTTCATTACCCAATCTTTCTTCTGAAGTATGATCCAAAGCGCGATGATAGGGCATAATGAGATGTGCGCGACTCGAAACTTTGAGACGTTCGGGCGTAATCGAAATGCCTTGCGAAGTCATTTGGTCAACTTCTTCAAAAAACGCTTTCGGGTCAATGACCATTCCATTGCCTAAAACGCAGGTTGAATCCTCATGGATAATTCCCGATGGCAAAAGTCTCAGAACAAAAGCTTTATCGCCAACATAAACCGAGTGCCCGGCATTGTGTCCGCCCTGGTAACGAGCGACAATATCGAATCTGTCCGCCAATAAATCAACAACTTTTCCTTTTCCTTCGTCGCCCCATTGTGCGCCAATTATAACGATAATCATAAGTTAGTGGTTAGTGGTTAGTGGTCAGTGGTCAGCCTGTCACTTTTCACTTAATTTTCTCCATTCTCTTGCCAACATTGAATAAACAACGTGGTCAACAAATCTTGTATGCAGCCATTCGGCTTCTCTTTCAATTCCTTCTTGAGTGAATCCTAGTTTTTCAGGTATTGCCCGACTTTTATAGTTTTCGGGAGCGCATTTTACAACAATCCGATTTAATTCCAACGTGCCAAAAGCGTAATCAAGTAAACCGGCTAATGATCTGGTGACAATCCCTTTTCCGTTAAAATCTTTTGCCAACCAATAGCCTGATTCAGCACATTTGGCTTGGTGATTAATTTCGTGTAACCCAATGCCTCCAACAATTTCTTTATTGAAATTAATTTGCAAAGCAATTTCATCACCATTCTCAGCAAATTTTCTCATTGCGGATTGGTAAAAAATCTCAACTTTTTCAAATGTCAATCCTTCATTTGCCCAGCCCATCCATTGATGAAGATGCTCATAATTGGCTTTGATTATCTCGTAAGCCTTTTCTGCTGATTTCTTTGTATTTGGCAAGACAAGTTCGATTTCATCATCAACTTTTAAAGTGAACATCTACTAACTCCCAACTATTTGATAAATCTGAATATGCTTTTTTCATGAATTTGGACTTTTAAATCAAGCATAAGTTTATTTACTTTTACTTTGATTTCTCCATTCATCTGCCAACATCGAATAAATTACAAAATCAACAAATTTGCCGTGATGAAATCCGCCTTGTCGTTCAATTCCTTCATTGGTAAAACCTAAACTTTCGGGGATTTTGCGGCTCTTTTCATTAGTTGGAACGCATTTTAAGACAGCGCGATTTAATCTGAGTTCATTGAAAGCATAATCAAGCAATCGCCGAACTGATTTTGTCACAATCCCTTTTCCATTGTGCTTTTTGGCTAACCAATAGCCGATCTCACAAGTTTTATATTCCCAATTGAAACTGTTAAATCCTGTTCCGCCAACGATTTTTCCATTCAATTTAATGCAGAGAGGAATCGAAGTTTTTTCCTCAAATTGTTTGGCACATAAATCGGCAAAATCTTTGGCACGTTCAAGCGAATAATTTGCATCAAGCCACGACGACCATTGATAAAGATGCTCGTAGTTTGCTTTTACCAACCAAAAAACTTCTTCGGCATTTTCTTTGGTATAAAAGTCCAGCTTAATTTCATCATCAACTTTCAAACTACGCATCTAACTTCTCGCCAAATTATAGAGTTGGACATATTTTCGTGCCGCATTTTCCCACGAATGGTCTTCGCTCATTCCGTTCCATTGCAGTTTTTTCCAAAAATCGGGTTCAGCATAGGCAAAAAGTGCTTCGTAAATTTTTTCTAAAAACTTATCGGCGCGAAATTCTTTGAACTTGAAACCATTTCCTGTGCCGTGGACGCTATCAAAATCCTGCACCGTATCTTCTAATCCGCCAACCGCCCGAACAATCGGAATTGTTCCGTAACGCAATGAATACATTTGGTTTAAACCGCACGGTTCAAAGCGCGAAGGCATCAAAAACATATCTGCACCTGCTTCGATTAAATGCGCCAGAGATTCGTTATATCCGGTATAAATTCCAACTTGATTCGGGACGGTATCGCGTAATTTTTGAAAGAAGTTTTCGTAAGCCTTATCGCCTGAACCGAGCGAAATAAAATAAGCTCCGGTGGCGAGAATATCAAACGCAACTTGTTGAATCAGTTCGATACCTTTTTGCGAGGTCAGTCGCGTCACAGATGCAAAAATTGGTCGGTCTAAATCTATCGGCAAATGAAATCTATCCAACAACGCACGTTTATTTTCACGTTTTCCGCTTAAATCAATTTTGCTGAAATGATGTGGAATTTCCGGGTCGGTTTCAGGATTCCAAACGTCAAAATCCACGCCGTTGACAATCCCGAAAAGTTTATTCGCCCGTTGCCGCAAAAGCCAATCTAATCCGTAACCGTTTTCATGAGTTTGCATTTCAAACCCGTAGGTGCGCGAAACGGTCGAAAGTATATCCGATGTGCTTAATCCGGCTTTCATTGCCGAAGCCGCACCATTGGACATAAAAGCATTGCGTTCAAATTCCGAATTAAACCCAAACTTCCAAAGCTCTTCCGCGCCGAAAACACCTTGATACGCCAGATTATGAATCGAAAAAACTGTTCGTGTGTTACGCCAATAATTTTCCCAATAGCGCAGATGAGCAATTTCGACCGCTGCAAATCCGGTATGCCAATCGTTAAGATGAACAATGTCGGGCGCAGGTCCGAAACTTCTAATTAAAGTCAGCGCAGCGTGATTAAAAAAGGCAAAACGCTCGTGATCTTCATTGTAACCATAAATCGAATCGCGGTGAAAAAGCGGCGGATAATCAATCAAAAAAGTCGGTGAACCGTTGGCTTCGGAATAAAAAACTTTAGCGTGATAAACTCTGCCGCGCCAATTAACTGGCAAATCTTCAATTGCGGTGCGCCAGAGATGTTCGGCTTTGGTTTGCCAATAACAAGGCGTGATTAGAAAAGCGTCCTGTCCAACCTGACGCAAAGCCTTTGGCAACGCCCCTGCGACATCGCCTAAACCGCCTGTTTTTGAATATGGAACTGCTTCCGCAGAAATAACCGCAACTCGCAAAGTTTTAGTCCTGTTTCTCTAAGATTTTAAGACATCTCAAATTTTAACAGGAGTTTAATCTTGCGTCTATTTGTTCGATGATTTTGTGATTTAACGGAGTGAATTACGTTTGGCAAATTTTTTGATTATTGACGTTGAGGTTAAAAAAGTGACGGTGAATGGAATTAGAATTATCAAAAAGAGAATTGCCCAACTGATAATTCGGACATCATATAGGAGCGCATCAAACCAATTTTCTTTTAAGTGGTCTAAAAAATATACCCTATCATCTGAATCTCCGACAATATAAAGATAGTAACCAAACTCTAAAATTGAAGTTAAAATTCCGCCACCTATTGCTAAAATCAATCCCAAGAATGAGAAATGAACCAAACGATTTTTGAGATTCAATTTTTTCAAAAGGTAAATTCCAAGAATTGTAAAAAGGCTAAAGCCAATTAAATAAGAATATTTATTGGGAATTGGCGGAGCAGAAAAACAAATATAAATACTACCGCCTTTTGGTTGTTCTGGCGGAAATAATTGATAAAGTATTCGTGGAATAGCAGCCACGCCATAAACAAAAACTCCGCCCAGAATGCAAAAAAGCAGACTTTCTTTAGTTGAAATATTTTGCCGAGTTTCGTTTAGCATTTCGTCTTGATATTAAACCTTTTTCGTTCATTGCTCAACAAAATTGTTTTTCAAAACTCTTTTTGACACTCATTACAAAAGTATGCGGGATTATCAAACGAAATCTCGCAACCGCCTAATCTAACTTTTCCTGCTTCAATCAAACGGTTTAATTCATCAGAGAAATTCGGCAGTCCGTAGCGAATTTCAGCAATATTGGTTGATTGACATTTTGGGCATTTAACTTCTGTTTTTTCCATAATTTAAGGTAAGAAAATATAATCAAGTGTTTTGAATTTAGCTAAACTGTTAGTTTCAAAAACTCTGCAACTTTCTGTAACTCTGGTAACTTTCTGTCAACTTCTTATCCAAACAAACTTGGTTGGTCGTCTTCTTCCTCGTAACCTTCGGGAGTCCAGCGATAGGTTTTGACATCGCATTTTTCATTTTTGAAAACTACGCCTTCTTGTTCCAAAAGACTTTGCTGAAGATTGTGCGGAGTCGTCATTTTTGAGGTCGAACAACCGCCTTGGGAATTGATAACACGTTGCCATGGAATTTTTTGCGTCGAAGCGGCATTCATCACATAGCCAACTGTTCGCGCCGTGTAACCTTCGCCTAAAATGTCTGCGATTTGTCCATAAGTCATTATTTTACCGGACGGAATTTGGCGGACGATTTCATAAACTTTTTCGCGGTAGCTTTGCTCATCAACATTTGTCATAAAGAGAATTTACCACAAAGAAGAAATAGCCACGAAATGGCACAAAATTTCACGAAAATTTAGTTTAGATTTCGTGCTTTTTCGTGTTTGTTCGTGGCTAACTCTTTCTCTTAAGCCGTTTCTTAAATTTGCCTTCGCGTTCCCTTAACCATTCACGCCATTCTGTAATTGCAATTTCTCTTTCTTCTTGCGAACTCGCAGGTTTAAAGTTCAATCAGGTCGAAGTCGCATCACGCAAACACATTTCCGCAAAAAAACGGTTCATCAATGTTTTGTCGGAAAGTAAATCAATAAGCTCGTCAATCGTTTTTTCGGCGAATTCCTTTCGTTTATTGGCAAAGTCTTGGCGTTTCATAGCTTAAGAATAGCAAATTTTAGCCACGAACAAGCATAAAATCTCCGAAATTTATTGAATTTTTTTCGTGCTTTTTTCGTGTCATTTCGTGGCTAAATCTCTTAAAATAATCCGACTACATTGCCGTTTTCGTCAATATCAATCTTTTCTGCTGCCGGATGCGCAGGTAATGCCGGCATTGTTCGCATATCGCCACAGATCGGATAAATAAAACCTGCTCCTACCGAAGCACGAACTTCCCGAATCGGCAACGTAAAGCCTGTCGGTGCGCCTTTCAGATTTGCGTCGTGGCTCAGACTCAAATGAGTTTTCGCCATACAGATCGGTAATTTACCAAAACCGTTGGCTTCATAGTCCTTGATCTGCTCAGCCGCTTGAGAAGTAAAGCTGACATCTTTTGCGCCGTAAATCTTGGTCGCAATCGCTTCGATCTTAGCAGCAATCGGTTGGTCTAGATCGTATAAGAATTTAAACTCGCTCGGTGTTTCTGCGGCTTGGACAGTCATTTCGGCAAGCTCGATCGCACCTTTTCCGCCGTCTGCCCAATGACGTGAAACTGATGCGCCAAGTGCGCCTGCCGCGACAGAAATTCGTTTGATAGCTTCGATTTCTTCCGCGTGATCGGTTTCAAAAGCGTTAATCGCTACGACAGGAGTGACACCATGGATTTTAATGTTCTCGATTTGTTTAATTAGATTTGATGCGCCTGCTTCAACGTCCGCGACAGTTAGTTCAAGCATTTCAGGCGGAAGGGCTTTTCCGGCGACAATGCGGTATTTTCCGCTGTGGGCTTTTAAGGCTCGAACGGTAGCGACCAAAACACACGCGTCAGGAACTAAACCGCTGTAGCGGCATTTGATGTTAAAGAATTTTTCTGCGCCGATGTCTGCGCCAAAACCTGATTCGGTCAAAAGATAATCACCGCATTTGCTCGCAATTAAATCTGCCAAAATACTGCTGTTACCGTGTGCGACATTAGCAAAAGGTCCGGCGTGAACGAGTGCGGGAGTATTTTCGAGAGTTTGCATCAGTGTCGGACGAAGTGCATCGCGCATGAGAACGGTCATCGCGCCCGCCGCACCAATTTCCTCGGCTGTGACCGGAGTTTTATCATTTTTCATTCCGATCACGATTCGCCCGAATCTTTCACGCATATCTTTGAGCGAAGTCGTCAAAGCCAGAATCGCCATCACTTCAGACGCAACCGTAATGTCAAAACCCGTTTCGCGCGGAACTCCGCCTTCGAGCTTGCCGCCCAAACCGATGATGATTTTACGAAGTGCGCGGTCATTGGTATCCAAGACTCGTTTCCAGGTAATGCTGTAAGGATCAATATTAAACGGATTTCCGCGCATTAGATCGTTATCGATCATTGCGGCGAGCAGATTATTTGCCGCACTAACTGCGTGAATGTCTCCGGTTAAATGGAGATTAAAAGTTTCCATTGGGACGACCTGCGCGTAACCACCGCCTGCTGCTCCGCCTTTAATGCCAAAAGTCGGACCTTGCGAAGGCTGACGAAGCGTAATCACGGCACGTTTCCCGATATGCTTCATCGCTTCTCCGATGCCGATCAGCGTGGTTGATTTGCCCTCGCCGAGCGGAGTTGGAGTAATGGCAGAAACATCAATGTATTTGGCAGTCGGACGCTCTTTTACTTTTTCTAAAACATTAAGCCGTAATTTAGCGATATGCGGACTGCCGTAAATATCAAAATCGTCCGAATCTAAATTCATTTGTTCAGCGATTTCGTGGATTGGTTTAAGAGTTGCTTTTTGAGCAATGGCTAAGTCTGTTTGCATTTGAAGATGAACCTCGAGCAATAAATTTGGGTAAAGTCATTCAGAATTTAAATTTATGAAATTCGGCGGAACGCTGAATTATCCTTTTGAATAACCCCACTATTCGATAGTGTCTAATTATCGGAGTTTTTTAGCTGTAATCACCGTCACACTTTTAACCAATTCTTCTTAATAATTTTGAATGATTCCGGCAATCTATTCCTCAATTAGTTTTATAAAACCCGGCGGAACATTATCGGTTAACCAAACATTATTTGCGGAAACAAAAAATTGATAGTTTTCTAAGAGCATTGCTTCGGTATCTATTTGGAAAATGACGGGTTTACCATAACGCATCCCGACCTTGCGGGCGGTTTCAATGTCACTTGAGAGATGAACATGATGCCGCGACATTTTTTTCAACCCTTCTGCAAAGATAATTCCAACATTTTTCTCGGCGGTTCCGTGATACAGAATGGCGGGCGGAGTGGTTTGTTCAAACTCAATTTCGACCTCAACCGAATGCCCTTGATTAGCGCGAATTTTCGTTTCGTCTTCATTAAAAGCAAATCGTTGTTTATCATTGGTGGCAACAACTTCTTTGAGTTCGGCGAGCGAGAATTTTTTGCCGTGATCGGCACAAGCCTTAATAAGTTTTTCGACTGAAACCCAACCGTTTTCTTCCAGAGTCAGAGCGACAATTTCGGGCTGATGGCGCAAGATAAGACTGAGGAATTTACTGATTTTCTTTTTGTGTTTTGCTGTTATCAAAACACAGGGACAAACAACAATCATCGACAGCCTTAAACAGATTTACAAAAAAGCTGTACCGGCAGAAGCCAGGTTGAAAGCCCTGCTTACACTCTGCGAATACCATCAAAGCATTCAGAAAGATTCTCTCTACCGGTACGCTACCGAGGCCGGAGAGCTTGCCGGAATATCAATAGATAAAATTGATAAAGGTCGTTCGGCAGCCCTAAAAGCAAATGCATATCTACGTTTTGGAAAAATTGACAGCGCTGAAATTGTTGTAAATGCAAATCTTCCGCTGTACCAGGTAAAAGATCCGGAAACAAGAAGTCTGTACTTTTTGTTCAGCGCCCTCCAGGTTGATTGCTTTGGCGAAAAAACAAATTACGAAGATGCTGTGGAAGCTTTGTATAAAATAATTAACCTGGCAGAACAATATAAAGATTATGCGGTGCTTGCAAAAAATATGAGC
>DAORIL010000298.1:0-7776 GCA_035438525.1 Pyrinomonadaceae bacterium | reverse complement strand
AATTCCGATGAAGAAGGAAGTGGCAGTTTGGTTGGCGGTCTGCTTGGCGTAATGGTTGCTCCGTTTGCTGCAATATTGATTCAGATGGCAATTTCTCGTTCGCGCGAGTATGTAGCTGACGAAACGGGCGCAAGATTAAACGGAAATCCGTTGGCTTTAGCTTCTGCTTTGCGAAAAATTGAAGGTTGGAGTAAAAAAGTTCCGATTCAATCGGGAACTCCGACAACCGCACATCTTTTTATCATCAATCCATTTGCGGGCGGTGGCTTAAGCAAACTTTTTAGCACCCATCCCGCCACAACTGAGCGAATTAAACGGCTTGAGGCATTGGACAATACATATTCAATGACAAAATTGGAGTTAGCCACAAACTAAATCCACATAAAACCGGGGCAAAGTCGTTTGATTGAACTTTGGGAAGTTATCCAACATGGGGACATAAGAGACGACTTTGCTTGGGAAACACGAGGTAAAATTATGTTGAAAAAACTAATAACAAAATTATTGTTGCACTTTATTGGCAAAAGGTTTGGGAAATATTCATCGTCGGAGAAATATTACAAACCTAAGAAAAAGAAAGGTTTAGCTTATAAATTCAAAAAAGTTTTTGATTAGTTTTCTTAAGTTTGTTTGCAGTTTTTTCCGAATTCCAAAAATTGCTCCTTGGATACTCCGGCGGAATAAACTGCAAACAATCCTATTAAATTTTTAACAAGGGGGGGTTTTAATGGACGCAATTTTATTTCCATTCGCAGAATACTGGTGGTTTTATTTAGTTTTCACGGGCTTTGTTTTATTGATGTTAGCTCTGGATTTAGGAGTTTTTCATCGTAAAGCCCACGAGGTTTCGTTTAAGGAAGCAACAATTTGGAGCATTGTTTGGATAACTTTTGCGTTAGTTTTTAACGGTCTTTTTTATTTCTACACGGTTGATAAATTTGGTGCAGACAACGGAACACGGCTTTCGCTCGAATTTTTGACAGGCTACATCGTCGAAAAATCGCTTTCGGTTGACAACATTTTCGTTTTCGTAATGGTTTTCGCATATTTTGCGATTCCGCCGATTTATCAGCATCGGGTTTTATTTTACGGTATCATCGGAGCTTTGATTTTTAGGGCGGTTTTTATCGCTGGCGGCTCGTGGTTGATGCAGTTTCATTGGGTAATCTACATTTTCGGCGCATTTTTGATTATTACAGGAATCAAAATGATGCTAGTTCCCGATAAAGAAATTGACCCTGAAAAAAACTTTTTGATTCGGTTATTTAAGCGATTTGTGGCAGTTACTCCGCAATTGCACGGACAAAAGTTCTTTGTCAAAGAAAATGGTAAATATTTTGCCACTCCGTTATTCATTGCATTGTTGTTTTTGGAATTAACCGATGTAATTTTTGCGGTTGACAGTGTTCCGGCGATTTTTGCTTTAACTAAAGAGCCAATGATTGTATTTACTTCTAACATCTTTGCCATCTTAGGTTTGCGGGCAATGTATTTTATGTTGGCGGGTGCAGTTGATAAGTTTTATCTACTCAAATACGGATTATCTATGGTTTTGATTTTTGTCGGTTTGAAAATGGTTTGGTTGAATGATGCTTTTGGCGGTAAATTCCCGATTACCTATTCGCTTGGATTTATTTTAGGAGTAATTGCAGTTTCTGTTTTTGCTTCTTTATTGTTTCCAAAAACGAAAAGTTTGGATAATTCAGTAAAACAATTAGAAAAAGAGAGTTTATGAAAAAAAAAATAAAATATTTGAAAACATAAATAATATTGATGATTTAAATGCAGAAGAGATTTCACTTTTGTATTTAACTCCTTTAGTTCAAACAGCTTGGGTGTGCGGCGGAATTTCCCCGCGAGAAAAACAGGTTATTTTCAAAGCAGCACGCGAGGAATCAATTGATGAACGCCATCATTTTAACGATGTGATTGACGAATGGCTTGTTTATCAACCAAGTCAGATTTTTTTCGACGATTGCTTGGCTTTGATAAATAATTCTTTGAATAAATTAACAGTAAAAGAAAGAATTTTGGTTAAGTCAAAGATTCTAAATCGTTGTGATCAAGTGGCTTTGTCCGCCGGAAGTAAATCTTTGATGGACATTAATCACCACATAAGTCAGGATGAAAAACATTTACTGAACAGATTGCGCGAGGTTTTATTATAGGAATGATTTTTTTCAAACTCAGAGGAGTCGAGGAAAAATATCGGCTCTTCTGAATAGTTTTTAAGGAGAATTTTTATGAAGCAAAATGATTTTTACTTAGGAAAACAAGTAAAAAATTTTAAAATTCAAGGCAGTTTTTATTTCTGCTTTGATTTATTTTGATATTTTAGGAGAAAAATTATGTCATTATTTCCATTCGGCGAATATTGGTGGTTTTATATTGGTTTTTTAACTTTTTTGGGTGCAATGTTGGCGCTCGATTTAGGAATTTTTCACAAAAAAGAACACGATGTTTCATTTAAAGAAGCGACAATCTGGAGTTTGATCTGGGTAGCCTTGGCACTTATTTTTAGTTTTGCGATTTACCAATATTCTTTACAAAAATTTACTCCTGACATTGCAAATAATGTCTGGTTAGAATTCCTAACGGGTTATGTCATCGAATATTCGCTTTCTATTGACAACATTTTTGTTTTTGTTTTGGTTTTCAGTTATTTTGCCATTCCAAATATATATCGTCATCGGGTTTTATTTTACGGGATTTTGGGAGCTTTGATTTTCCGTGCCATTTTTATTGCACTTGGTTCGGTTTTGATGCAATTTCATTGGGTTATTTATTTGTTTGGTGCATTTTTAATTATCACCGGGATCAAAATGGTTTTCAGTTCGGACAAAGAAATTGAACCGGATAAGAATATTTTAATTCGTATTTTGAAAAGGTTTATGCCTGTTACAAATGACTTGGACGGCAAAAACTTTTTTACCCGCAAAAACGGTTATTTAGCAGCAACACCTTTATTTGTCGCACTTTTGTTCTTGGAATTTACTGATATAATTTTTGCTGTTGACAGTGTTCCGGCAATTTTTGCCATAACCAAGGAGCCTTTGATTGTTTTTACTTCTAACATTTTTGCAATTATGGGATTACGTTCGATGTATTTTATGTTGAACGGAGCAATTGATAAATTCCATTTACTCAAATATGGTTTGGCCGTTGTTTTAGTATTTGTTGGCTTGAAAATGGTTTGGCTAAATGATGCGTTCGATGGTAAATTCCCTATTGTCTATAGTTTAGGTTTTATTATCGGAACAATTTCAATTTCCGCAATTGCGTCTTTATTATTTCCGGCGAAAATCACTCAATCTGAGAATCCTGTTTAGATTGAACAAAAAAGCGTTAGATTTTTTCTGACGCTTTTTTATTTAATCGAAACAGTCAGGCTAAAACTTGCTTCAGTATTACAGGCATTGACCACCGTAAGCCGGTTATCACCGGAACTTGTTACAAAACCAATACTATTTGAACCATTTGAAAATGTTACGCAGTTTCCGCCCCCGACAACATTCGCCGAAAGGTATTGTCCATTTCTGGACTCCAAAACAAAACTCCGCTCTTTAAAAACTTTTCCGGAAATTGATTCGGCAATTCTTCCGCGACCGAATTTGATCCGGGAAGTTGGTTGGGGAGGAAAATTTATCGAAGGTGTTGGTAAGGGTGGCGGCGTTTCAAGCGGTTTTGTTTTCTCTTCCATTAACTTTTTTCGTTCTTCCGCTAGACGTTGTTTTTCTTTTTCAATTTCGTCCTTTTGTTGTCTTAGATTTTCGTTTTGATCGACTATTTTATTTTGTGAATTGTCTTTTTTATTTAGATTTTGATTGTTAAATGTTGAGTTAGATTTTTGAGAGATTTCAACGTCATTGGTTGTGCCCCGTAATTTATTAATTATGAAAAAAGCCAACAAAATTGCACCTCCTCCTAAAAGAATTAACAGCAACCCAACGGTTAAATATGCAAAAACCGGACTTACTCCCTGACGAACAACTTGGGGTGGAACCTGAGCTTCTTTAATTGGTCGGATAACGGTTAATTCTTCGGATATAAAAGGTTTGACAACCGTCATTTCTTCGGGAGAATCATCAAAAAATTTAAGCGGAGTTCCGTCTGACAAACAAAAATGATTGTCATCAGCAAACGTCTGTCGGCATTGCGGGCACTGTTTCATTAATGCTTTTTTGAAGTTGAACTTAATTAATTGTCCAAATCTTACAAAAAAAGGGGAATTGTCACAAGCATTTTCTTATTTTAATTGGGAGGCGAGTGAAATCCATTCATCAAGGGTTAAGGTTTCCGCCCGACGAATTGATCCAATTTTGGAATATTCTAAAGCCTCAACAGCATTTGGGAACTTTGCTTTCAAATTATTTAATATCGTTTTTCTTTTTTGAGAAAAACCGATACTTAATAATTCTCTAAAAGCTTTTTCATTATGAATTATTTGAGTTTTTTTTACTTCCAGTTTAACCACTGAACTCCAAACTTTAGGAGTGGGACGAAAAGCAGTTGGGGGAACATCAAAGAGTTTTTCAGCTTCACAATAAGCTTCAACTAAAACCGTCAAAAAACCGCGTTCAGAATTTCCTATCGGAGCTGTAATCCGATCAACAACTTCGCGTTGAAGCATTAAAACAAATTTGCTAAATAATTCGCGCTGTTCAATTAACCGCTGCAAAATAGCAGTTGAAATGTAATACGGAAGATTTGCGACTAATTTGAATTTTTGTGATTCGGAATTTGTAATTCGTAATTTGGAGAAATCTATTTGCAGAGCATCTTCCTCAAATACCCGAAAATTAGTATAAATTGCAAATTCCTTTTGCAATAATGGCACTAAATTCCGGTCTAGCTCTATGGCAACAATGTTTGAGCCGCTTTCAACCAGATGTTCGGTCAATGCGCCCCGTCCCGGTCCGATTTCAATAATTGTGTCATTCGGTTGAGGATTCAGCGCAGAGATTATTTTGCCGATGTAATTTTGGTCAATGAGAAAGTTTTGCCCAAGGGATTTTTTGGCGAAAGGTTTGCCGAATTTATTTTTCATTTTACTAATTTTCAATTACTTTCCACTTTTTGTAGAAAATCCCCTTTACACTCTGCAAACCAATTCTGATCAAACTGACTGCAAAATCGTTAATAAAACTTAAATAGCTTGGGCGCAAAATGTCAACGAACAAACAAAAACGAGGGTGATCGGATTCATTAAATGATTGATGTAAAAGTGTATCATCAAAAATGAAAAGCTTTTCCTCTTTCCAACGATGTTTGACATTGCCGACGTGAATGTAGACATTATCGTCCTGTTCATCATTGATACAATACAAAACCCGAAAAGAAGGGCGAAAGGGTCCAAAATGCCGAGTGGTCGATTCGCGGACATTAAATGCGGAAATTCCAACCGTTCTGATAAAACGAAAATCTTTTTGAAATGCCGGGATTTCAATCGGGCATTCCATATTTTTGCCATACCACTTAAAGAAAAACATTGCTCTCGGCAAACCTTCGGTGTATTTTGCGACTTTTTCAATCAGATTTTCACTTTTAACGGTTTCAAGCAGACTTTTTATTTCACTTTGATGAGATTCGGGTAAATCCTGGAGTTTATAAACGCCTTTATTGATAAATGGAAGCGAAATTATATCTAAAAAAAGATTGATCGGTGAAGCTAGCCAGGTCAGCATCCCATTTCCCAAATAATATTGTTTAATGATCGAAAAATTTATCGCCTTATTCCGTAAAACATCATACAATCCGATTAAAAAAAAAGGAATAAAAATTAATGGAAAGTAATAAACCAGCACCAAATATGTGCCTATTATCAAGCTGTATTTGATTGTCTTTTTCATCGCAAAGGGTATCCGGTTATTTCAAAATCTTCACCATGATTTTTAATATCCAAATCGCCAAGTTTCAAGGCTTTTTCCAAAGTATCTGCCCCTTTTCCACCAATTGCAAGCGGCGCAAAATGTCCGCCAAAGATTATCGGGGCAACCATAAACGAAACTTTATCAACCAATCCTGCTTCAACAAATGAACCGGCAATTTCTGTTCCGCCTTCCACCAAAACGCTTTGTAAATCAAGATTTCGCAATACGGCTAAAACATTATTCAAATCCCGGGCATCGCTTTGGACAACATCTACCCCATTTTCAATCAGAGGAATAATCTTAGCTTCATCATTTGAATTTGAAATAACCAAAGTTGGTGTTTCCCTGGCAGTTTTGACCAGAATTGATTCAAGCGGAATCCGCAAACTATTATCCAGGACCACCCGCACCAGCTTTCGTCTTCTTTTCTTTCCGCTCCTATCGGTTAAGGATGGATTATCAATCAAAGCTGTGTTGCCGCCAACTAAAATTGCATCGTGTTCATGGCGAAATTCCTGAACCCGTTTGGACGATTCTTTACCTGATAAAGTGGTTGAAACACCTTTACCAAGCGAAATTTTGGCATCTAAACTCATTGCCAGTTTCAAATGAACAAACGGGCGTTTTTGCTGATGCCAAAGGATGAATTTTTCGTTCAGTTGTTTTGCTTCTTTGGCTAAAAGACCCGTCACAACTTCAATTCCATTTTCACGTAAACGATTAAAACCTTTTCCCGAAACAAGCGGGTTGGGGTCATCAATCGGGCAAATAACCCGTTTTATTCCCGCATTTATTAAGGCAACCGTGCAAGGCGGCGTGCGATGTTCGTAATCGTGAGGTTCAAGCGAAATATAAGCGGTTGAACCTTTTGCGCGTTCGCCTGCTTGCGTTAATGCAACTGCCTCGGCATGAATAACATCCTCATAAAAATAACTTCCTTCGCCAACTACCTCACCGTTTTCCGCAACAATAACACAACCGACCAAAGGATTTGGCGAAACCTGTCCAATGCCTAAAGCCGCGAGTTCTAAAGCTCGTCGGGTGTGTTTTAAATCTATTTCTGAAAAATCTTTGCTCAAATTAAAACTCGTTATTTAATATTGATTTTCTTTCGTTATATATCTTCAGAATTAATTCCCCAAAGATCGTATTTGCCCAAGCAAACCAATGACGGGTAAAGTCCTTTGGATTATCAGGATTAAATGATTCGTGCATAAAACCTGTTTCGGCATGCGTATTTTTGAGCATCGTAAAACATTTTTTGATTTCATTTTCATCATTTGAAGTCATTGCTCGCATTATGATTCCGAGATGCCAAACATTTGTTTTCCCGGTGTGGGGGCTGCCGTTGGCTTCAGCAAATTTTCCCCGTTTAAAATACGGGTTATTGTCGCTTAAAACAAATCGTCGGGTGTTTTGATAAATTGGATCATTTGGCTTAACAAATCCTAAATACGGCAAACTCATTAAATTCGGAACATTGGCGTCGTCCATAAAAAGACGATTTCCGAAACCATCAACTTCAAAGGCGAAAACTTTACCGAAGGTTTCGTGTTCAATGACAGCATATTTGTAAATAGCTTTTTCGACCTCGTCTGCTAAAGTATTGCATTCATTAGCAAATGATTGGTTTTTTAAAGCAATTGAAAAGATTTCTGCCAAATGTCGAAGCGAAACCACTGCAAAAGCGTTGGATGGAATCAAAAACGGAAACCAGGTTGAATCATCCGAAGGACGAAAAGCCGAGCGAATCAGCCCCACCGGTTTGATTGGATTTCCTGTTCCGTCAAACGGCGGTGCATCAATATGAACGGTTGTATTGCGAATAAAAGTGTATGGACTTTTGCCGTCTTTTAATTGCTCGACCTTAAAAGTTTTGACAATCAAACGCATTGCGTTTTGCCAT
>DAORIL010000297.1:0-7818 GCA_035438525.1 Pyrinomonadaceae bacterium | reverse complement strand
TCTTTTAAGTGAGATAAATCCAAGATAATAATTTTTGAGGCGAAGACTTAATCTTGAACCACGGTTTGAGAATGAGGAGTCTCCGGGAATTTTCAAAAGTAGCTTTTCAACGGTTGCCCAATCTTTTTGATCCGCAGAAATTATTAACATTTCCCCGATTTGATATGGTTCTACTGTTATGGCTTGTTTAGCGGCTTGTTTGGCAGCAGGTAAGTTGTTTTGTTTTCGATAAACATAAGCCAGACAAGCAAAACCGCGTCCTCGTTCTAAATTTGACGGAGAGACCTCGATATATTTTTTGAAAGATTCAATGGCATTTTGAAATTGACCATTTTGAAAATAGGTATTTCCCAAATGCACTTGGGCGATTTCAAATTTTGGATTAATTTGCAGAGCGAGTTTATATTCAGCAATTGCTTCCTCATATCGCCCTGCCCACTGATAACTCATTCCGAGGCTGTCGTGTGCATTTGCATCATTTGATTCAAGCGCAACAAAAAGCTGATGTTCAGAAATGGCTTCTTTGTGTTTTCCTTGCAATGAGTAAAGTAAACCCAGCGCGTTGTGAAAGGGAGAGTAATTTGAATCTATCGCCAAACCCTGCCGCAAAACCAAAATTGCTTCATCAAATTGTTCCTCACCCCGCAGTAAATAACCAAGTCGTAAATATGCTTCGGTTTCAGTCGGAAATTTTTGAATGATTTCACGATAAGCCTTGATTCCGCCAGGAAAATCAAGATTGGCAACTGCATACCAAGCGGAAATATAAAGCCGATCTTTTTCGGTCAAACGATCAGAAAGAGTAAAAGCTTTTTCCAAATACGGTTTGGCTTTTTCTGCCGCGCCCCAGGTTACTGCGTAAATATACCCGATCCGAGCGTGTGCCATTGGAAAATCGTGGTCAAGTGCCACGGCTTTTTCCAATAATTCTAGGGCTTCTTTGGCTTGCAAACTACTCGCTTTTTCCATCGCTAAAGAATAATAACGATAGGCTTCGAGATTTTTGGTCATTACTAAAGCCAAATTTGGATTTTTAGTTGAGGTTGCATTAAGACGTTTTGAAATATTTAAAGAAAGTAAATCAATTTCCGAAAGGATTTGTTCAGGTTTTTCAACTATCAATGATTCTGTGGTTAAAAGATTATTGGTTTTTACCTCAAAGATCTGCACATCTAAACGGATCCTCTCGTTAATATTGGCAAAACCACCGGTAATGATAAATTCGGCTTGGGCTTGATGGGCAATTTCAACCGCTTCGTCAAGGGAAATTTTATTAGCGGCAAAATTACGGTTTTCTAAAAAATTATGGAGCGCAGCACGGCTCAAAACGGTTAATTTTTCTGAACGGGAAAGGTCGGCAATTAACATATCTGCTAACCCTTCGCGCAACCATTCAAATTCGGCGGTGTTGGTTTTATTTTCAAAAAACATTACTGCAATTGTTTTTTTGCCTTCAATGATCGGTAGTCTAATTTCGGACTTGGCTTGGTTTGAGCGTCCAAAATAAAAAAGTGAAAAAACAAAGCCGCAAATTATTAATAGAGAGAAGGCTAATAAATACCGATAGTTAGCAAAAAAGTTCGATTTTTTTTGAGCAAATAAAAGATTTTGTTTATTAGGTGGATCGGTATCAAATTCTTCTTCAATTTCAAATTCCACTTTTGTGATTTCTTCAATCAAGGTTTCAGAACGGGTCTGTTCAATTTCCCCTACAAACCGATAACCGGATTTTGGAACGGTTTTAATAAAACGCGGAGCTTGAGGGGTATCGTTTAAAGTGCGCCGGATTTCTTTGATACATTGCACCAATACATCATCCGTGACGGCGGTATCTTTCCAAATGACTTCAAATAATTCATTTTTGGAAACAAGCCGATTCCGTTGCTCAAGTAAATAGACGAGAACCTGAAAAGCCTTTTGTCTCAAATGTTTTTCATTGCCGTTTAGCAAAAGACAATTTCGGGACAAATCTACTTCAATATTCTCAAAACGATAAATTTGTTTTTCCGATAAATCCAACATATTTCACCGAAATTTCGGAAAAATTTCGTTTTAATTTCGTTACACACCCTGCTTGTTCCGGTAGATTTACAGCATAGCTGAATTTATCGAAAAATGAAACGAAAAATAAAAGTCACAATCACTAAAATTCAAAGAATTAGAGTTACGGAACAAAAATCTCGGAACCGTTTTTTCTGTCAAATTTGTCAGGATTTGACCGAGGTAGTGACCATTATCGAAACAAAAGAAATTTACAAACTCAGTGAACAAACTCTAAATCGTTTAGTATCTGTGGCAAAAATCCATCCGATACAAATGCCGGACGTTGGTTTGTGTTTTTGTAAAAATTCGTTGGTGCAAATTGATTTAATTAAAGATTTTGAAATGTTTTGGAATTTTCGGCATTAAAAATCTGAGAACTGGAAAAAAATGAAAGGCAAAATGAAGTTGAAAAATTAAGTCTGAAATTTCTAATTTAGGGAAATCATAAACTATGAAAATCTTTATTTCATTAACTAGAACACAGATAAATGCAATTATCTCGATTGTTGTCGGCATCTGCTTTTTAATTGGATGTTCGATTTTTTCGGGTGGCGGAAAGTCAAGTTCAGGTAGTTCGCCTTTAGACAAAAGCGGAACCGGATTTAAAGTATGGGTAAAAACTTCGCCTTGTTCCGGTGTCCGCACGGATTGGATTTCAGTGGCAAAAGTAAATCCAACCGAAGGTGGAGGAGGTAGTTATTTTCAAACCGCAGATATGCTTGGTTCGGGCGTGTCCTGCACCAAAATCTCTGACAATAACTGCACTTTTTCTGATGCTATGACATCAGCAAATTCGGTTCGTGGTTCAAACCAATTTGCCAAATATTGCTGCCGTGATTATTCAGTTTGGAAATATACTCAAACCGGCGAAATGACTATTGTTAAAGGGCAAAGTTCGGCAGGTTTTGGCTGGCAGTTTGAAAAGGGAAATTTGTGTTGCGAAGAAGCGGAAGATTATGCGGGAAAACCCGGAGCTTGCAGCGGTGGTCCCCCACTTGGCAGTTCTAATGTAGCAGGAGGAACCCACCGAAACGGTGGTAGTGGAAATTACAACCGAACAGTTGAAGGCGGGCAAACAACACCAGCCCCGTATTCAACCCCATATTCAACACCGTATTCGACGCCATATGCTACCCCGTATTCTACACCGGAACCAACAATTGGGCGTTGGACACTAGTTTCTGTATCGGTAATTCCTGACCCTCCTGCTCAGGGTTTTAGTTACAATGCACAGTCTTCTGCTGCCACACTTTTAGTTTATCAAGGCGACAGGCACGATTTTCAATGGACAAAACCTCCGGCATCGTTTGATGCAAATGGTTTTACAGTTTCAATGAATATTCAATGTCAGTCGCAACCTAAAAATATTTGTGCCTCACTGATGGGAGTCAGAAGCGATTATCTGGAATCTGATACACCGGGTAGAGAACAAAAAGCCGAGGCTAACGGCAAGGACGGATCATTAGGAAGGGGACAAAAAACTGTCACTTTTAGACCCACTTTAAGCACTCCAAATGAAATTGAAGTTGAAATCGGTTTGATGTGGGGCGGAGCAAGGTTTATTTACAAATATCGTAAGCAGTAAATTTCAAACTTATTTAGGCAAAATAGGCGGAACAAAAAGGCTGTTTATTTTGTTTAATTGAAGAATTCACAAAATTGAATAAATGGGATAGAGCTAACATAAATGAAAAACAATTGTTCGGAAAGTCTGACGCAGATCAACGCCATCATTTCAACTTTTGTTGTCACCTCTCTTTTAATAGGTTGTAATTTATTTCCAGGCGGGGGTAAATCAACTTCAAGCGGAGACAAAAGCGGAATCGGTTGGAAAGTTTGGGTCAAAACTTCACCTTGTTCTGGCGGACGCACCGATTGGATTTCGGTAGCTAAGGAAAATCCGGGATTTGGTGGTGGCGGAAGTTCCTGGCAGACTGCCGATTTACTGACATCACCACTTGCCTGCACAGTTGAAAATTCCTGCACGTTTGCGGCTGCGCAGGATTCTGCTTCTAAAGTTCGCACTTCAAGCAGTTTTTCAAAATACTGCTGCCGTGATTATTCAGTTTGGAAAAATAGTCAAACAGGCAAATTTACCATTGTAAAAGGTCAAAGTTCGGCAGGTTTTGGCTGGCAGTTTGAAAAGGGAAATTTGTGTTGCGAAGAAGCCGAAAATCTTGCCGGAAAACCGGGAGCCTGTAGTGGCAGCAAGCAAAACGAAACCATCGGAAATTCAGAAAACATCGGTTGTGCCAAAGAATACTATGTTTATGAAGAAGTTAAGTCGGGCAAGCGTTATGTTACCAGAGGCAGATTTACAACTCCCGAAATGCGTTTGATAAAAGATAATTTGTGCTGTGAAGAGGCTGGAAAATTAGCCGGAGTTCCGGTTACTTGTAATGAAAAACATTGAGACTGAATTCAAAAAAAAAGCAGGACAACTTAAACCTGCTTTTTTGCTCTTTGAATAAACTTTTTTGACTATTGAACCGCTTTTTTGAAAATATAAAACCCAAGATTAACTGAAAAACTAATAAGCTCCCATCCTTGATTAGCCAATTTATCCAACCACATCAGCAATTCACTGTCTCCAAAATTACCGTTTTGTTTCCTAACTAAATATTTTGTTTGTTGAAATTGATAAACAGCTGAATCTTTAACTGAAACGTTATCATCAATTGAATAAGCTTTTAGTGATTGCGAAAGATTAAAAATTGAAATATTGCGGGGGTATCTTTTTGCCATTTTTTTACTCCTCAAGCTACTGAATTTTTATTGACAAACTCAAACAATTTTGAGCTCATCGCACTTTACAATTTCATGACATCGCATAAATTGTGCCAAAGCTAAAAAGGATGATTTTGCTAATTTTCCTTTACAAAATGGTTAGTGCGGAAAAAAAAATATACGAAATGGTATAAATTCTAAAAAAGCTTGAGAGGGGCTTTCTGAGTTTTGCAAATCTTAAATTTTAGCTTAAAATTAAGCTATGCAATTTCGTCTCATTTCTGAAAACACACCGAAAGGCGACCAACCCCAGGCGATTGAAACCTTGGTCAATGAACTTAACGCAAACACTAAACATCAATGTTTACTTGGGATTACTGGTTCCGGTAAAACTTTTTCGATAGCAAATGTTATTGAACGAACGCAACGCCCAACTTTGGTTTTAGCCCATAACAAAACGCTGGCGGCACAACTTTATCAGGAATTCAAAACTTTTTTTCCCGAAAATGCGGTTGAGTATTTCGTTTCTTATTACGATTATTATCAACCCGAAGCCTATGTTCCGGCTTCAGACCTTTACATCGAAAAAGAAGCAACAATTAATGAGGAAATTGACCGTCTGCGGCTTTCGGCAACCCGTAGTTTGTTTGAAAGGCGCGATGTAATTGTCGTGGCAAGTGTTAGTTGTATTTACGGTTTAGGAGATCCGGATGCTTATTTTGGAATGATTCTCTTTGTTGAACCGGGGCAAGAGATCAAGCGCGAAGATTTTTTGCGAAAACTGGTTGAATTGCAATACGAACGTTCTGAAATCGAATTTGATCGGGGAAATTTCCGTGTTCGCGGAGATATTGTCGAGATTTATCCGAGTTATCAGGACCAAGCCTATCGGGTGGAATTTTGGGGTGATGAAGTTGATTCGATTTATACGATTGATCCGCTTTTAGGCGAGGTTTTGTTTAAGCACGAATCGCGTCTGCCGATTTATCCGAAAACTCACTTTGTCATGTCAAAATCAACAATTAGAAGCGCTTTGAAAACCATCAAAGACGAACTTACTTGGTGGGAAGAAGAGTTGATAAAACAAGGTAAACTCGTTGAATCGCAAAGACTTCACCAACGGACTATGTATGACCTTGAGATGATAAAGGAAATGGGATTCTGCCGTGGCATCGAAAATTATTCGCGTCATTTAACGGGCAAAAAACCGGGTGAGCCGCCGCCAACTTTGCTCCATTACTTGCCAAGCGATGCACTGATTGTGATTGACGAATCCCATCAAACAATTCCGCAGCTTGGAGCAATGTATAAAGGCGATCAATCGCGCAAAGGAACTTTAGTTGATTACGGATTTCGTCTGCCAAGTGCCAAAGATAATCGCCCGCTTAATTTTCAAGAATTTGAAGAAATGGTCGGGCAGAGAATTTATGTTTCTGCCACGCCCGGAAATTACGAATTAGAGCAAACAGGTGGGGAAGTTGTCGAACAAATTATTCGCCCGACCGGATTGCTTGATCCGATTGTCGAAGTTCGTCCGGTCAAAGGTCAAATTGATGATCTTTTGCATGAATGCCGTGTTCGGGCAGAACGCAATGAAAGAGTTTTAGTGACAACTTTGACTAAGAAAATGTCCGAAGATTTAACCGAATATTTTTTGGAAATCGGTGTTAAAGTAAACTATCTTCATTCGGACATTGATACATTAGAGCGCATTAAAATTTTGCGTGATCTGCGCCGTGGCGAGTTTGATGTTTTGGTTGGTATCAACCTTTTACGTGAGGGACTTGATTTACCGGAAGTGTCTTTGGTTGCAATACTTGATGCAGACAAAGAGGGTTTTTTGCGTTCGGAGCGTTCCTTAATCCAAACGATTGGACGCGCCGCTCGAAATTCTGAAGGAAAGGCAATTTTGTATGCAGATAAAATCACCGATTCAATGCGAAAAGCCATTTACGAAACAGAACGACGGCGCAAAATTCAGGAGGAATACAACACCGAAAACGGAATCACGCCAACTACGATCATTAAATCAATTGACTCAACTTTGGTAACAGCCTACGAAGCGGACTATTTCAAAATTCCGCTTGAACTGGACGCTTTTGATGAATATTCACCGGCTAAATTAAAAGAAACAATTCATAATTTGGAGGGCGAAATGCGGCAATCTGCGCGGGATATGAAATTTGAACAAGCCGCCGAGATTCGGGATAGGATTAAATATTTAAAAGAGAAGCAGTTGCAGGTTTAACCTCGCGAAAGTTTTATTGAAAGCCAAATTCCGCTCGAAACAATTAAGAAAACGGCAAGGCTTTGCAATAAATTTTTTGGACTATAATTTGTGTTTTGCGAAAGACCGACAAAATTTACTATAACAGCAATCATGGCTAAAACGTGTGGTTGCCAATTTTTGAAAATTACTTTGGAGGCAATTCGGGTAAATTCTTGAAAATACTCGTTTAATGTTTTTCTTTTTAAAGTCTTCAAAAACATTTGCATTTCAGGTGAGGCAGACCTTTTTCGTTTAAATGTTTCCAATAATAATTTTGAAAGACTCAAAATGCTGAATAAAATCATTATAGCTGTGACGCTTGGAATGACTAGAAAAGACAGAAAACCAAATGGAGTCAACGAAATAATTAGAAAAAAATAAATCGAATAATTGAACTGATTTTTCAGGTTTTGAAGAATCAGTTCGTTATTTGGCTCAAGTTTTATCGCTTCGGTAAAATGCTCCATTGCCCCGTTTTCAGGTTGGCTGTCGAAAATTGAAATCGTTTCTTCTCGTTTAAATGTAGTTGCCTGGCGGGATTCCTGTCTCAACACGGCAATGCCTAAATTGTTGCGAGCCAACGAATTAGTTGGATTAATCCGTAAAGCTTCACGAAAACATTTTTCGGCTTCGATGGGATTATTCGTTCGCAAATGGACTAAGCCTAATGAAAAAAACGATTCATCTGACTGGGGATGATTTTCCAGCATTTTAACAGCAATTTCTTGAGCTTTTCGCGGTTTATCCGAATCCAGATAAGCCATTACTAAGGTTTGGAG
>DAORIL010000296.1:0-7822 GCA_035438525.1 Pyrinomonadaceae bacterium | reverse complement strand
AACGTTTCCATGACTGTTCCCTGTCCGGCAAACGCCGCGTCACCATGTAAAAGAACGGGCAGAACTTCGTCAAAGACTTCTTCACGCGGACGTTGAAAACCGTTGCGGAGCTCATCCTGTTTGGCTCTTGCCATTCCTTCAACTACCGGATTTACAAATTCCAAATGGCTTGGGTTACAAGCAAGCTGAATACGTATCTCTTTACCGTTCTGTGTTTTACGAATACCAACTGCACCTTGATGATATTTGACATCGCCTTCATCCGCTGGAAAACTTGGATGAAAAGTTCCTTCAAAAACTGTGAAAATGCGTTCAGCCATCGTTAGATCAACAATGTTTGAAAGCACATTCAAACGCCCGCGATGCGCCATCCCAAGGTAAATATCATTGACACCATTATTTGAAGATTGTTCGACTAATTGGTCGAGCATCGGAATCAAAGTTTCGCAGCCTTCGAGCGAAAAACGCTTTTGTCCGAGATATTTTTTGTGTAAGAACTGCTCAAATTGTTCAGCTTCGATCAGTTCTTGTAAAAGATATTTTTTAGTTTCGGCAGAAAGTGGTTTGGTATCAACAAACTGTTCGCGCACTTGTTGGCGAATCCATTCTTTTTCGCGTTTGTCCTGAATATGACGATATTCAATCCCGACTTTTCCGCAATATGCTTTTTGCAAAATGTCCAAAATCCGGCGTAATGTTGCCGTTTTTTCGCCGTGTAAACCACCCGTGATAAATTCGCGGTCTAAATCCCAAATCGTTAAACCGTAATTTTCAAGGTCAAGTTCTGGAACATGCTGCGAAGTCATATTGAGCGGATCAATATCCGCCAGCAAATGTCCGCGAATCCGATAAGCGTTGATCAATTGCAAAACATTCGCTTGTTTTTCAGCTTGTTCGGCAAAACGGTCTCCGCCCAAAAGCGATGGATTATAATCTTCAGCCCAACGCATCGGCGGAATATTCAGCTCAATATCTTTGAAAATATCAATGTAGAAATTTTCTTTTCCGATTAAAAATTCGTGAATTTTCGCTAACAATAAACCGCTTTCCGCGCCTTGAATAATGCGGTGATCGTAGGTCGATGTAATAGTTAAAACCTTTGAAATACCAAGCTGTGAAAGTGCGGCAGCAGTCATCGCCTGATATTCTGCTGGATATTCAATCGCTCCGGTTGCAATAATTACACTTTGTCCACTCATCAAACGCGGAGCAGAAGCCACCGTCCCGATAGTTCCCGGATTGGTCAAAGAAACGGTTGTTCCCTGAAAATCATCCATCGTCAATTTGCCTTCGCGGGCACGTTTGACGACATCATCATAATTCGTCAAAAACTGCGCGAAATTCATTTTGTCAGCATTTTTAATATTCGGGACGAGTAAATTGCGCGAACCGTCTTTTTTCTGAATATCAATCGCAATTCCAAGATTAACCATTTGGTGTTCAAGACGTGAAGGCGCACCGTTAATTTCGACAAACCCGTGTTTCATTTGGGGATAGGAATTAAGAGCCTTGATAATGGCGTAGGCAATAATATGCGTAAAAGAAACTTTGCCGCGGCTGCGTTTGGCTTGATGATCGTTGATGATCTTGCGATTTTCTTCTAAAACTTTGACTGGAATCCGACGGGTTGAAGTCGCCGTCGGAACCGTCAAAGATTCTTCCATATTTTCAACAATCTTTTTCGATGGTCCGATGATTGCTTTATATTCGATGTCCGACCCAAGTGCAATTGCTACTTTTTCTTTGGCTGTTGCCGTTGCCGTTGGGTTATTCACTATTGGTGCAACAGTTGCAGTTGTAGTATTTTCAACCGCTCTGTTTCCGCTAATTTTGTCCAACGGCGAAACGTCGTTCATCAAATTGCTAAAAAACTCGCGCCAGGAATCGTCCACTGAATTGGCATCTGCTTTGTATCTGGCTAAAAGCCCTTCGACATAATTGGCATTTGCCCCAAAATGTTCTGCGATATATTCCGATAAATTCGTCACTTTTTTTGAAAACCTCAATAAAAAACTAAGTTGGTATGATTTTAACGCAATGCAGGCAAACTAACAATCAATCAAATTTAGAAAGGAAAAAGTTTAATAACAAAGGCGGAAACGCAACTGTAAAGGAGCGTTTTTCAAGTTAAAGTCGTAAAGATGTCACTTTTCAATCAAAACGCTAAAGCAACCAATCTTTTAACACGCTTCCTGACGGGCGCGTTTCTGCCTTTATCCCAACCTTATTCAAATTTATTATTCTTTTGTGCTTTGTGTTAGAATTTTCGTGATTATTATGGCAACCAAAAAGCAAAACTCAGACCAATCCGAAACTCCGCAAAATGCTTATTTTCTTTCACTTGAATTGGAAGATGTTCGATGTTTTGGTGAAAAGCAAAAGATTGATTTCTCAGATGGTAATGGAAATTGGAAAAAATGGACAATAATTTTAGGAGATAACGGAACAGGTAAGACTAGTATTTTGCAAAGTCTTGTTGCAATGGCTCCTGATGTGGATGTTAGGATTTCACCAAAAGAAGTAACCCCTAAATGGGTTTGTTATGATTCTTATCTTCACGATTGGTTGCCATATAGAGAAAATAGATCCTACTTAAAGGCAAATTTGTTTTACGAAATAGATTCCAATAAAAAGAACTCATCCTATTTTTGTGAAAAAAAAGATTATATAGGAGCTTCATATAACCACCTTCCTGATAAAAATAAAATAAGGATGATCTGTTTGGCTTATGGAACTACAAGAAAAATTGGTGAGTCAATGCTAAGTGGACAGAACGAAGAAGATTTATTTCTTACTCTTTTTTCAGAAACAGCATCTCTAATCAATCCTGAAGAATGGCTGTTACAAACGGATTATGCTTCTAGTAGAAACTCAAGATTTAAGGAATTAAGAAGAAGCGAATTAAATTTTGTAAAAGAAATATTAATTAAAATTTTGCCTGATGTTAATAATATTAGAGTTAGTGAAAAAGAACTGCGAAATAAAAGAACTCCGCAACCAATTGTCGAATTCAAAACTCCCTACGGTTGGGTTGAAGCTAAAGATTTAAGTCTTGGCTATCGAACTTCAATGGCATGGATGGTAGATTTTGCATCCAGAATGTTTGAGCTTTATCCCAAAAGCGAAAATCCTTTGGCAGAACCAGCCGTTGTTTTGATTGACGAAATTGATTTGCATTTGCATCCGAAATGGCAACGTGATTTGCTTGATTGGTTGTCGGATTTATGCCCGAATACACAGTTTATTGTCACTACGCACAGTCCGTTAATTGTTCAAGCAGCGGCGGCGCGGGATGCAAATTTTGCTGTGTGTAGGCGCGAAGGCGACCATGTTGTCATTGACCAAAGCGTTGATGCTGTTCGTGGTTGGCGAGCTGACCAGATTTTATCAAGTGATTTGTTTGACGTTCCAAAACGAGATTCAGAACTTGAAAAATGGCTTAAAGAAAAAGAAACAATTTTGTCTAAGCCAAAACTTACCAAAAAAGATGAATCGCGTCTGGCAGAATTAGAAGAAAAAATAGGATTTTTGCCAATTAGTGAAAATGGTAAAGATGATGAGGCAATGAAAATTATCAGAGAGGCGGCTGATTGGGTAAAAACAAATTCAAAATAATTTTCTCACTATGATTTCGATTACTAAACCTAAAGAAATTCCCAATATTCTCAAAACAAAAGGCAAAGACGAAACCGATAAGTTGTGTGCGAAATTTGCAGGCGGAGAAACCAAACTCGAGTTTGATTCAAGTATTTACGGACATAAAGAAGTTAAAGAAACACTCAAAACGGCTCAAAATCATAAATGCTTTCTATGCGAATCAAGAATTACACATATTTCCTACGGAGATGTTGAACATTTCCGACCAAAAGGAGGAGTTTGCCAAACCGCTACCGAAAAAATGTCTGAAACAGGCTATTATTGGTTGGCATACAATTGGGAAAATTTATTTTTAGCTTGTCAACTTTGTAATCAGCGTTTTAAGAAAAACCTCTTTCCTTTGGAAAATTTCCATCATCGCGCAAAATCTCACACTGACGAATTGAACCAAGAGATTCCTCTTTTTATAAATCCTGCAACTGAAAACCCTGAAGACTTTATTTCATTTCGTGGCGTTATACCTTTTGCAATTGACGGAAATCAAAAAGGGGAAATTACGATTGAACACGCAGGATTGAGACGAGAAGAATTAAAGGAAAATCGGCGAGAACTTTATGAAAAAATGAAATCGCTTTATCAAATCGCTCACGAACATCCTGATTTTCCACCAGAAATAAAGCAAAAAGCAATGAATGAGTTATCAAAACAACTCGTAGATTGCCAATTATCAACACACCAATATTCAGCAATGTTTCGTTCTGCTGTGCGAGATAATTTTAAATTTTAATCTTTCGGCAAATAAACTTGAAAGATTGTGCCTGTGCCAATTATGGTTTGAACTTCAATTTTTCCGTTGGCTTTTTCAATTAAATCTTTAACCGCATCTAACCCGACACCGCGTCCTGAAATTTCGGAAACGGTTTCGCTGGTGGAAAAATTAGGTAGAAAAATAAGTTCAATGGCTTCTTTTTGGTTTAAAACTTGATCCGTTGGAATTAAACCATTTGTTTTAGCCTGGGCAGAGATTTTTTCAATATCAATTCCTCTGCCGTCATCTTCAATTTGCAAAAGAATTTGATTATCAAGATTGGAGATGGTGATTTTAATTAAGGCATTCGGATTTTTTCCGTTTTCAACTCGTTCTGTGGAGCTTTCGATAGCGTGGTCAATCGCGTTACGAATTAGATGCAAAGCAATTTCATTGAGCAAAAGCAGAGTTTTATTCGAAACTGTTACTTGCTCAAAAGAAGTTTCAAAAACCACTCCTTTATTGAGAATATTGGAGATTTTTTCACCTTCAATAACTAAATTGGCTAACAATCCATCCAAATTATTGGCAAAATGTTTGGTTTTTGGTGAATTTTCAAACTCAATTTTGGTGCAAAAATCTGAAGTAATTTCTTCAATTTTGTTTTTTAATAATGAGCTGACAAAGAAAACCTGAAAACCGATAGTTGCCGGAAAATTTTCGCTGGCAGCATGAGCAAAGGCAATGACTTCGCCGTTTTTGTCCAAAATCTGTTTGAATCGTTTAAACTCTTGATCAAAAATATTTATTTCAAAAAATACTTCGATCAAATAGAGAATCTTACGATTTTGCAAAGCTCTGCTTAAATTCGACTTTTCCTGAGTTGATAATTGCGAAAGAAATTTGGGTGGAATTTGATAGTCAATCGGGTCTTTTGCAGACGCTGTTTTAGTTGGAAATAACTTTCTTAAATTATCTGCAAACTCTTGTGGAAATATGGTTTCCGTATTTAATTGATAGTCATTGGCAAGTTTGAGCAAATGCGCTAGTCCATTTTGAAAGGCTAAATTTGTTTCACCATTTTGGGAAATTTCATTGTTCTGAAGAGACTGTAAAAGATTTTCGATTTCGTGGGCGAGATCTGCCAAATGGCTGAGATCGAAAGTGTTTGAAGTTCCTTTAATAGTATGAAGGCAGCGAAAAAAACGGCGGAGAAAATCATCGGAAAGAAAGTTTTGACCCAAAGATTCTTCCTGAAAGGTTTGGAGATTGGAAATAGTTTGTTTTAGAAATTCTTGGCGAAGTTCCCCCATTATATTCCCCTGGTGTTTTAAGATCGGGTAGAACTATAACGAAGAAGAATTTGTTTTTCCGTTCTTCTTCTCATTAGCATTTTCTTTACTGGCTGATTCTTTTTCGAGATCGTGCTTGATAGCATCTAAAATGCCATTAATAAATTGGGTAGCTTCAAAGGTTGAAAAACGGCGGGCAATTTCCAGAGCTTCGTTGATAACAACTGTGTGCGGAGTTGGTTCATATAAGAATTCATAGACCGCCAGACGCAATACATTCCGGTCAACGATTGCCATTCGCTCAATCCGCCAATGTTCGGCCCGTGAGCGAACTCTTTCATCAACTTTTTCAAGTTCACGCAGAGTATTAACCGCCAACCGATTGGCAAACTCGCGTGTTCCTTCGTCTAATTCGGGTTCGCCGAGTTCGTTCCAATAGTCCTGCGTCAAAACGTCATTAGACATTTTGGTCACATCTGCTGCAAAAAGCATTTGCAAAGCGCACTCTCTCGCTTTACGCCGTGTCCCCATAATCCTTGCTCTTTTTCAAATTAACGGAAATAATTATTTTTTTCCGCCTTTCATTTCTTTGTATAAATTTACGAGCTCAACTGCCGACATTGCGGCTTCGAACCCTTTATTTCCGGCTTTTACACCACATCGGTCAATTGCTTGTTCAAGGGTGTCGGCGGTTACTACACCAAACATCGTTGGCACTCCCGTTTTCATTCCGACCTGTCCGATTCCTTTAGCGGCTTCGCCCGCGACATAATCAAAATGCGGAGTTTGTCCGCGAATGACTACGCCTAAACAAATAACTGCATCAAATTTACCACTTTCTGCAATTTTTTGCGCGGTCAAAGAAATTTCGAATGAACCCGGAACTTTGAAAATCTCAACGGACTTTTCATCTGCGCCGAGTCTTTCCAAAGCATCAATCGCCCCTTCGGCTAACTTTGATGTCAAAAAGTCATTCCAGCGCGAAACAATTATCGCAAAACGAAAACCCTCTGCTTTTAGTAGTCCCTGATGAACTTTTGGTTGCAAAACTTTCTCCTCAAAATCAGCAAATTGCCGATGAATAGTATATGTTTTTCAAAGGTCAAAGGTCAAAGGCAACAAGTCAAAGGTCAAAATCGAATCTACATTTTCAAAAATTTTTCACGCAAAATCTTTGACTGTAAACGGCTTGATGAGATTTGCTGACCATTTTTTAGTGCGACCAAATACGTTCCTCCGGGCATTGGGCTGATGCGCGAAACCATTTCCAGATTGGCTAATGCGCCGCGTGAAAGACGGACAAATTTGGTCGGCTCAAGCCGTGATTCGAGATCTTTCAAGCGATAATTGATGACAAATCGTTTGTTATTGAGGTTGGTAATGTGTAAGAGTTCTCCATCAGCAACGATTGAAACAACCTCATTAACCGGAACAAAAACAATTTCTTCGCGCTGTTTGACGGGGATTCTTTCGATAAAGGCGGGTTGACTTATTTCAGTATAAGTTTCGGCAACTGCTTTTAGTTTTTTTGCCTCAGTTTGCCGAAAATCAGTTTGTTCAAGCCGTTCGTGAGCGCGTTGGATGGTTTCCCGCAGACGATTTTTTTCGATAGGCTTGAGCAAATAATCAACTGCATTCAGTTCAAAGGCTTGCACTGCATACTCATCATAAGCCGTCACAAAAGCAACTAAAGGCATTTGAGTTTTACGAAGAATCCGAACTACATCCAAGCCTGTCACTTCGGGCATTTGCAGATCGAGCAAAGCTAAATCAGGTTTAGTTTCTCTAATTATTTCAATCGCTTCCGTGCCGTTTTCCGCTTCACCAACGATTTCAACATCCTCAAAATCCTGCAAAATAGCTTTCAAAAACATCCGCGCCGGACGTTCATCATCAGCAATCATGAGGCGAATTTTGTTCATAGATTTTTTTCTACTTCAATTTCAGAAACGGGAAATCTTAATTCAGCTTTGGTGCCTTTGCTCTCCACATTTTGAATTTCTAAACTTGCTGAATTTCCGTAATGATTTTGCAAACGATGCTTGATATTATTTAATCCGACACCGCTCGAAATTTTGTCCTGATTAACTCCGACGCCACTGTCAAAAACGATTAAATTCAACAAAACTTTGCCTTTGTTTGTTTCTAATTTTGCCGAAATTTCAACAACTCCGCCTTTTTTGAT
>DAORIL010000295.1:0-7841 GCA_035438525.1 Pyrinomonadaceae bacterium | reverse complement strand
AAACAAGAAATTACCAATTCGATGAAGTATAACGGAGCGTGTGTTTTTGCTCTGGTCGGTGACAGCGAGATGGCGTTAAGTCTTTTGAATGATTTAGTTACACATGGATTTTATTCGGATTACGGACATCTTTCGACTGATTCGGATTTAGTTTCGCTGCACGATCTTCCGGGTTGGAACCCGCTTTTGGAAAAGGTCAAAATCAATAAACAAACCGCTCCTGAAAGATTCAAAAAGAAGGTTAAAGATGAGCTTTCAAAGGCAAAAGAGATTTTGACGGCGGATGGCGGGAAGCTTTGGGGCGAATCGCTCTGGAACGAAAATGTGTTGGTGATGGACGATGAAAACAACATCTATTCACTACAAAAATTTGCTGATGCAATCAGCGATGACGGCGTTTTGTTTTACAAAAAAATCAAAGATGGCGAACTTAGCTACACCAACACATCGCAACAATTTCAAGGCAAAGATTGGGCGACGATTCGGGCAGATTATATCGGCAACAACTTTTCCGAAACTATTATTCACGAACTTTTTCATCTTTATCACTTTCAAAAAATCAAACTGAAAGGATTGATAGTTGAATATTTAGACGAAACTCACGCCAGAACTTTATTGCGAATCGAATTTGCCGCTTTGCGAAACGCTTTGACCAAAATCAACGAAGGCGCGGATAAAAAAATCGTCGCCAAATATCTCGAAGATGCGATGCTTTTTCGACAATATCGGCAAAATAAATACGCTGAATTTCTTCCGCAGGCGTTAGACCTCGAAAATGTTGAAGGTCTCGCAAATTATACAGGTGTCAGGCTTTCCGCAAATCCGAATAAAATTTCCCACGCCATTAAAGAGATTGACAGCCGTGAAAGTGCCAAGAGCCTCTCGCGTGCATTTCCATACGCGACGGGGTTGGCTTACGGCTTGATTTTCGATTATTTGAACATTGATTGGCGCAGCGATCTGACTCACGTTTACGATTTTCTTTCGATCTATGAAACGAAGTTTTTGCATAAAAAACTCTCAAAAAGCAAGCTTTATCTGGCTGAGGTCGAAGCTCGCAATAACGGCAAAAAAATTATTGATGAAGAATCTAAACGCGAAAAAGAAAACGTCAAGATCGAGAGTTTTTACCGAAAACAATTCATCGAGAATCCGACTTTGCAGCTCACGCTCGAAAAAGGAGCCGAAATAAGTCTTTCTTATGATATGAACAGCACCTTTTCGCTTAAAGGCAACGGCGTTGTTTATACGCAAATCAAAGGCGGAAGTGCCAACGAAAAAGGCTTCGGAAATTTTTCGACAATTACCGGAAAAGAAGGGCTTGGCGTGTCGGGAATTTTAATTACCAGCGATTTGAGCAAAATTAATTTTCCGAAACCGATTAAAATCGAAGATAACAAAATCATCGGCGAGACATACGAAATTAACCTCAATAAAGGCTGGAAAGTTATTTCGATAGATAAAATCGGTAACTTGAAAATTATAAAAGATGAATAGACGGCAATTGTCTTCACGTTAATCTTCAAACACGATCCAACCGATTTTGCCATCTTTATTCATTCGGAAATGATAATAAACCGTCTTATTTGCCAGCGTCATTTTGTAATGAAAAATCTCAACTAGAGTCGGATCAAGCACAAAATGATCAGCAGTGATTTTTTCTTTGCCTAAGAAAGCGAAAGCCTTCATTTGTTTGAGATTTTCGGCTAGTTGCTGGCGAAAAGTTTCGGGAATTCGGGAAGCGTAATTGGCAGAGAATATTTCGTTAGATTTATTGGCGGCAATGTCTTTGAGAACTTGGAGTGTTTTTTCAGTTTTCTCTCCGTCATTAATTTCTTTCAACCCGGCGGCAAAAGTTCCCGGAATATAAAAGTTGGCGACTCGTTTGGCAATATATTCGGCACCAAAACCACCGTCTTCGAGATTACCGATAACTGCTAAAGTTAGTTTTTCGTTTGGATAATAACGAACGATGCTGCCGAATCCGCCGACGGTTGAACCGAAATGTTGAATCACTTTATGTCCGCTGAATGAATCAATAAAAAAGGCGAAACCGTGGGCGACGGTTCTGCCGTCGTTTAATTTGGCGGGCGTTAGCATTTGTTCCAAACTCTTGGAATTGACCACACGAGCTTGTAAAACGGCTTCCCACCAACGCGCCAAATCAGTCGCAGTCGCTAAAATTCCGCCGCTTGCGGCAATCACTTTCGGACGAAAAGGTTCGCCGTTTTCCCATTTATTATTCCGCCATTCATAGCCTGTCGCCCGATTTGGAACAACATCTTCCTGATGTTTGAAACGAATTGTCGGGAAATTCAAAGGCTTGATTATTCGTTCAGTAACAAAATCTTCAAAAGATTTTCCGCTCCCCTTTTCAACAATAATTCCGATTAACGGCAGATTTGTGTTTGAATAACTCCAGTTTTCATTTGGCTGAAATATCAGCGGAAAATCTTTGACCAACGCAATAAATTCTTCTGCCGAATATTCGCGGCGATACGAAAATTCCTTGATTTCCGTCCAATCTTTTAAACCGGAGGTGTGATTCAGTAGATTGCGAACCGTGATTTTTTGCCAGGTTTCGGGCGCATTGGCGGGCAGATATTTGCGGATGGAATCATCGAGATTTATTTTGCCTTCTTCGACCAATAACATCACAGCCTCCGAAGCAAATTGTTTGGAAATCGAACCGATTTCGTAAACCGTATCGTTGGTGGCAGAAACTTGCAATTCGAGATTAGCAAAACCGTAATTTGTTGCTCTAATTACTTTTCCGTCTTTGATAACCGCAATAGAAAGTCCGGGGATTTTCCTTTGTTTGATTTGCTCATTAATAAATTTGTCGAGCGAATCGGCAGGAACGGTGGAGACAATCGAAAGTAGCAGTAGAAATAGAGCGAAAAGGTTAAATTTATTTTTCATACGCATATTCTCCGAAATTCAGTTTTTGAAAGTCTATCAATTAAAAAGTAAATTTACGACTTTTCTAAATGGCCAATTTCTTGTTTCAATTGATAATCAGCGGAATAAATTAAGAAAATAGCGGCATATAATAGCGTTAGTCGGACTTTAAAATGAATCTAAAATCTAAATCATGGCGAAGTAAATAGTGAGGAAAAAAAATGAACAGACGTGAATTTTTGAAATCGGGAACAATATTTGGAATGTTTGCTGTTAGCGGATTTTCGCTTACTTCGGCGATTGGTCAAACAGATGATTTACCTTTTGAAAAAATTATTAAAACAAATGCGGAATGGAAAAAGATTCTGACTTCTGAACAATATTACATTACCCGGGAAGCCGGAACCGAGGCACCTTATTCAAGTCCGCTTACAGATTTGCACGATAAAGGAACCTTTGTCTGTGTTTGCTGTGATTTACCGCTTTTTAGTTCTAAAAATAAATTCGATTCAGAAACGGGATGGCCTAGTTTCTATGCTCCGATCAACAAAATTAACGTTTTAGAAAAAGTGGATAAAAGTCTTTCCGAAACTCGGACGGAAGTTTTGTGTAATCGCTGTGATGGACATCTCGGGCACGTTTTTGATGATGGTCCAAAGCCGACAGGTTTGCGTTATTGTATGAATGGTGTGGCTTTGAAATTTATTAAGGAGTCAAAGAAAAAAGCATAAAATATCTGAATCAGTTTTAGCCGTAAATCATTGAAATTTGAAACTATTACTTTGTGTTCTTAGCATTAAAAATCACTTTAAACGCTAGGAACGCAAAATTTAGGGCAAAAGATCTCTTATTATTTCAAGACAGTCACTCTGATCAAACTTCCATCACTGAGAACAGATTCCCCTTCGACTTCGATTGTCTCGCCGATTTTAACTTCCCGGTATTTTTTTTCTAATGTAACAGAACTAATAGTTGCCGAATAGATTTTTTTATCGTCGGTTTCGATTTTTGCAGTATAGCCGTCTTTTCCTCTTTGAATTTCGACGACTTTTCCTTTGATGGAAATAGTTTTTTTGCTTGTTCCCTGATTGGAATTGATGCAGCTATTCAGCAAAATCATCGCAAAGATTGTGATTAGAATTTTGATCGGTCTTTTCATAAAACAGATTTGGATTAATTTATCAGCCAGATTAATAAAATGTTCAGAACTTTTCGTAGGTGAACCACTTAAATCTTGAACTATGAAAATTAGTCAAAAACCTTTAGCTATAGGTATTGACTCACCTCTCTATAAATGTTAAAACCATTTTAGTAAATTAAGAAGATTTAGATATTCCCCTTTAATTTCTAAAGCTTTTTAATTAATTTTTATTAGTTTTTTCAAGAGCTTAATTAACTTTTTAAGGTAATTACTCCCAAGCGTAACTTGAAATATACCAATTCAACACGTCTTCCATAGTAAGTTACCAGCCATTTTTCTATTAAATACAATCATCAACCGTTTGAAGATTAGCTATGCCAAATAGATATTTTGCATATTCATATTTCAAATATTTGATAATGATTGGTCTGATTACAATTGTAGTAATCGGACTTTGTGTCATTGTCGGATGGCATCTGCATCTGCAGCCTTTAGTGCAAATTGTTCCCGGCACGATCCCCATGCAATATAATACTGCACTTTGTTTTATTATCCTTGCTCTCAGTGCAATGGGAATAATTTCAGATCGTATTCCTCGACCGGTTTGCGTAATAACCAGTGGTTTAGTGAGTTTAGTTGGATTGTTGGTTGTTTTTCAATATGTGACAGGAACCTCAATTGGAATAGACACCTTATTTTTTTACCCCTGGAATCAAACCCTTTCTGCCGATCCGGGGCGAATGGCTTTAACCACTGCTTTTTGTTTTTTTGTTTCCGGACTAAGTCTAAGCCTTTTAATCCTAAGCTCACGAACTTTGATAGTTTTTGTTCTGGCTCATACTTTTCCATTGTCGTTGGGACTGACTTCTCTGATAGGTTATTTGTTTGGAATAACCTATGTTTTGCCTTTTCACTTAGGAACCCAAATGGCGATCCATACGGCAGCCTCTTTTACTATTTACGGAATCACAATGATCTTGTATATCTGGCAATTTATTCCGCAAACTCAGGATAAATTGCCTAAATGGGCTCCAAGCATTGCCATTATAATGATTCCGGTTTTTTTTGTTAGTTTGAATTCATCTTTTTTTCGTGCTTCATATTCAGGCAGACTAGCTCAGATATTTTTAGCTATAACCGGATCAGCCTTGTTTGCCTTGATGTTTCGTAAATTACTTCAAACAAGAATTGTTTATAAAGGCTTGATTTTAATTTCTATTCCTTTGATATTCGTTTTAGGTTTTGTGTTATTGGTCAATCAGCAAAAGAGAGATAACGAAAAAGTTAATGGTCTGCTCCTGCATTCAAAAGAAGTTATTGCACATACACACACATTAACCCAGAAACTGGTCGAAGCTGAATCCAATATTCGAGGTTATGTTATCTCTGAAAATAAAGAATATCGGGATGCCTTTGAATTACTTCTGCAGCAGATCCCTCTTGAAATAAAAATGCTCCAAAATCTGGTGCGGGATAATCCGGAACAATTAGCCAGAGCAGAAGATCTAGGGGCTAAAGCAATGGAACGGATCGCTATTCTCGAAAATACAAAGAAATTGGTCGATACAAACAATCAGGCGGAATTACGTGAGCTGACAAAACAAGGTGCCGGCAGAATCTCAATGAACAAGTTTCATTTTAAGAAGGATGAATTCTTAAATGAAGAAAAAATTCTCGACGAAATGAGGCAGCAGGAAGTTGAGAGTTCGTGGCAACAATTTGATTGGCTGCTTGCTTCGGGAGCTTCAGCCGATTTACTTTTGGCTTTGACTCTAGCCTTTCTTTTTACTCGTGGAATCGGCTGGCGAATTCAGATTTTGACAGAAAATGCAAAGGCTTTAGCCGAAGGAGAAGAACTTGCTGAACCATTAGCCGGAAACGACGAAATAGCCAAACTCGATGTAGTATTTCATCAGATGGCAGATGCTCTAATCAAAGCGCAGAATGAATTAGAGTCAAAAGTAGAAGAGCGCACCAGAGAGCTTTCAAAAGTTACTGAGGAAATTAAAAAGATCAATGAAACGCTTGAAGATCGGGTAGCTGAACGAACTTCGGAACTCGAAGCTGCTAATAAAGACCTCAGTTCCTTTACTTATTCGGTTTCGCACGACTTACGCGCTCCGCTTCGCGCCATAAACGGCTTCACAAATATTTTTATTGAGGATTACGCAGACAAATTAGATGACGAAGGCAGACGGGTTCTGAATGTCATTCGTAATAATGCCCAAAATATGGGTAATTTAATTGATGATTTGCTGGAATTCTCCCGATTGGGGCGTAAACCGCTTGAATTGGCAGAGATTGATATGCGCCAACTAGCAGAAGATGTCTGTGAGCAAATTGAATCAAGTCTGGAGAAAATACCAGCCATAAAAATTGAGCAAATTCCCAATATCAAAGGTGATCGGGCTTTGATTCGACAGGTTTTGGTTAATCTTATTTCAAATGCTGTTAAATATTCACGAAAAACTGAAAATGCTCTGATCAAAATAGATGGAAGCAGAGGACTAGAGGAAAATACTTATTACATTCGAGACAACGGCGTTGGATTTGATATGAAGTATATCAATAAGTTGTTTGGGGTTTTTCAGCGGTTACATAGAGCAGACGAATTTGAAGGAACAGGAGTTGGGTTAGCTATTGTCCAGCGGATCATTCAGCAACATGGAGGACGAGTCTGGGCAGAAGGTGAAATTAATAAAGGGGCAACGTTTTATTTTACCGTGCCACATACCCATTTGAATCAAAAGGAGCTTAATGATGAATCTTAATGAGGTCGAAATACTTTTAGTTGAAGATAATCCGAATGATGCCGAATTAACGATGCGGGTTCTAAAAAAGAATCATTTGGCTAATCAGGTAATGCATGCCAAAGATGGCGAAGAAGCATTGGAATTTATTTTTGCCGAAGGTCATTTTTCCGACCGTAATATTGAAAACAAACCAAAAGTTATCCTCCTCGATTTGAAGTTGCCCAAAGTAAACGGGATAGAAGTTTTGGAACGGGTTAAAAGGGATGAACGGACTAAAAAGATACCGATCGTTATCTTAACTTCTTCACGTGAAGATAGTGATTTACAGAAATGCTATTCAATCGGAGTCAACAGCTATATCGTTAAACCGGTTGATTTTGATAGTTTTGTCAAAGCTGTTACCGATTTAGGACTTTACTGGTTATTACTCAACGAAGCACAAAAGTAGGCTTCTTCAAATTGTAAATTTAAGATGGATTTTTCCGAAGCGCATCGTAAAAAGACTCAAATAAGGTTCAATAAATAATCTTTTACTTATTTTAGGAGCCTTTAATCCAACACTGGTTTGAATTCTGCTAAATATTCCGCCTGAGCTTTGTGTTATTATTTCTCGAACATAAAGTATTATCACCAATTTCAAAATATGACGGGAGAATAAAGGTTGACCAAATTAAATAAACCTGCGATTTTGGGCGGAAGCAAAACAGTTACGATTGACCAAACGGAAGCTAATCGGTATCCGATTTTTACAACGGAAGATGAAAATGCAGTCTTAGAAGTTCTTCGTTCCGGCAATCTTTCTCTGCACCCTGTGACCCGCGAACTAGAAAACGATTATCGCGAGAGATTCGGAGTCCGACATGCCTTGGCACATTGTAACGGAACGGCAGCTTTGATGGCCTCGTTTTTTGCGCTTAATCTTCAGCCCGGTGATGAAGTTATTGTGCCGACTGCGACTTTTTGGGCATCTGTCACACCGATGTTATGGATGGGCGCAATTCCTGTTTTTGCTGGGAGTGAACAGCTGCGTTTGGGTCTTGACCCGC
>DAORIL010000294.1:0-7877 GCA_035438525.1 Pyrinomonadaceae bacterium | reverse complement strand
CTGTTGCTGATGGAGACGATGACGATGAATTAGTCGCTTTTCACGGTGCGACTGCTTTTCTGTTGATGGCAAAAGATACGGATGTCCGCCAAACCGAATTTTGGAGCGAACATTCTCTTGGCGCACAACGCTTTACCAACATTATGTGCTGGCTCTACGCCGACAGTCCAAACAAATATCCGAATGCAATTTCGGATGGTTTATTGTCGCAAAGTCGTGCGAATAGATGTGGCGAAGAATGGCAGGCAATTACCGAAAATTGGAGCAATCTACTTGAACCGCATTTGAAATAAAGACGAAAAACCAAAGATAAAAATACTATGAGAATACCAATATTTGCATCATTCTTGATTTACCTATTTTGTTTGGCAATAAATGCCCAAACCTACGATAACCACCAAAAAGAATATCTTTTGTCTTCTCTTACCGAGGCTAAAATTGAGGCGAAACGCACTCACCGAATGATCTTGTGTGATTATCAACCCACCGGACTTTATGTTCGCAAAGGTGAAAGAATCACTTTTGAAGTCAGTGATCTTGATTCAGATTATCAGCTTTCATCAATGATCGGATTTAAGCCGATGTGGGGCAATCACAATAAAACTCAGGAAGATAATCTGGTTGAGGGAACAAATACCGTGACGGCAACACAAGACGGGATTCTGTCTTTCATTTTTGTTAAGAAAGCAGGTTATGATGTCGAACCCGTTTCGGTAGAAGTCAAGGTAAAAGGCGGTAAGGCTTTTCCTTTGTATCAAATAGGTCAAACAGAAGATGCAGATTGGGAAAAAGATTTGGAAACTATGACTGACGCTCCCTTTGTCCAGTTAGTTTCGGATAAAGCACTGATTACACTTCCATATCAAGACTATATGACCTCACCCATCGAAGATGTCGAAGCATCTTTTGAGACCATTCATAAAGTCATTGATTGGGAAGATGAATTGGCAGGCTTTGACGGCAGTGCGCCCGAAAATGTCGTCACCAATAATCGAATAAATTATCTGATTGATATTTACGCCACGCCCGAAGACGCAAAGAAATATTATATGTATGCCTCAAGCTACTTTATCGGAATGAAAAAAATAAATTTTACCGAGCTCACCGAAAAATTAGATAAGGAATGGGGAATCTGGCACGAAACCGGACACACGCAACAGCAAAGATCGTGGACTTTTGGAGCTATTACTGAAATAAGCACTAATATTTTCTCGCTCTATGTGCAGGAAAAATTCGGGTTGCCCTCACGCCTGAATACGATGATAAACGGTGACAAAGCGAAACCTTTCGATAGCGCACGAAATTATTTGGAAAATCCCGACAAAAATTATCTGGTCATAAACAAAGATGACTACAGCGAATTCTTTTCAAAACTCGTCATGTTTCATCAATTAAAAGCGGTCTATGGCTGGAGCATTTTCAAAAAACTGAACCAACATTTCAGAAAACAGCCTTACGTTTACAATCCAAAAGAAACGGATCAGGACAAAGCAAATAAGTTCGTCTATGCGATGTGCGTGCTAACTAAAAATAATTTAGTGCCGTTCTTCCAGGAATGGGGATTAGAGATTGATGCGGCTACCGAGGAAAAGATCGAACAACTCAATTTGCCATTGCCAAAGGTTGATCCAACAACAATTTTTCGATAAAAAGAACTCAAAATAATTGAAGTTGAAAGACAGATAAATGACCCGACTTTTAGACAATTCACGTTTAGTAAAAGTGAAAGGGAAAAAAATTATAAAGTTGAGAAAGTAAATAGTATGAATCGAACATTCAAGACAAAATTTAATTGCATCAAGCTAATCGCTGCATTGTTTTTATGTCCAATATTCAGTTTCAGCATAATCGCACAGGATAATCCATTGACTGAGCAGCAGCTTACGAATCTGATAGTAGGGCTTAAAGACGCATTACAGGAGAATCTGAAAATAGTTGAAAATACGAACGGAAAGCAATATCAGGCAATAACCCAAAAATGGGACGCACGACAAGATTTGGAGGGAAAATCAAAAAGACAAGTCATTGATTTGCTCTATCAGGATGTAAAGTCCGTAGTTACGAATTCGGGAATGCAATATCAAATTTATCAAGTTTTTTCCTTTTATAAACAAATGCCCGATAGTCAGTTTTCCCAAAGAAACAGCTTTAAAGACCCACGCGACGGGCAGGTTTACGGGATTAAAAAAATAGGGAATTTGACTTGGATGAAAGAAAATCTTCGTTTTAATGTTCCGAATGCTTCGTGGTGTTTTGATAATGATGACGAAAATTGTGCCGAATTGGGAAGACTCTACACTTTTCAAGCCGCACTCAAAGCGTGTCCATACGGATGGCGATTACCGAGTGATAACGATTGGCTGGATTTGGAAAAAACTTTGGGGCTGCCGCAGGATCAATGGATGATTGATGGTTACAGCACTACCAGAGGCGGGAACGTCGGTCAAAAGTTAAAGTCCGGGGGCAGTTCTGGGTTGGAATTCAAGATTTCCGGTTTTGCCTCTATCGGCAATGGAGACCCTGAATTTGACGGCATCGAGGGCGACACTCCCCGTTCCTACTTTTGGACTTCGACCAGCCAAAACGTCAATAACCAAACGATTGCCGTTCGCCGCCGAATCGAAGAGGCTAACGGTTATATCTTTCGCTTTAGCAATCCCACCGCAGGTTACGCCGTTGCGGTGCGGTGTGTGCAGTAATCAAAGAGGTTGGAGATAAGAGTCGTTTTGAGATAAAAGATAAATATGAAAAATACAATCTTTACATCACTTTTGATTTGTTTGTTTTGTTTGGTGTTAAATGCACAAACTTTTGATAACTACAAAAAAGAGTATGCTTTGAAATCAATGACCGACGGGCAGATCGAAGCTGAGCGGACTCATCGGATGATTTTGTGTGATTATCAACCCTCGGGACTTTACGTCCGCAAAGGAGAAAAAATTACACTCAATGTCAGTAATCTCAATCAGAATTACGATCTTTCTTCAATGATCGGTTTCAAACCGATGTGGGGAAATCATAATAAAACTCAGGAAAATAAATTAAGAAATGGCGCAAATAGTGTCACCGCAATTCAGGACGGAATTCTGTCCTTTATTTTCGTCAAACGCGAAGGTTATGACACGAATCCAACCTTGGTCAACATCAATGTGATCGGCGGCAAACCCTTTCCGCTCTATAAACTAAATCGCTCAAATCCGGCTAATTGGCAAAATGATCTGAAAACAATGACCGATGCTCCGTTTGTCCAACTAATTTCGGATAAGGTGTTGATTACTATTCCTTACAAAGATTACTTAAAAAATCCTATCGAAAATATTCCGGCATCTTTTCAGACTATTCATCAGGTCATTGATTGGGAAGATGAGCTTGCCGGATTCGATAACAGTGCACCCGAAAATATGCGGACAAATAATCGAATTCATTATCTAATCGATCTTTATTCAACTCCGAAAGAAAGTGAGCAGTATTATATGTATGCCACAAATTATATGATCGGGATGAAACGTGATAATTATACTGATTTGACCGAAAAATTAGACGAAGAATGGGGGATTTGGCACGAAACTGGACATACTCATCAACAAGATTCGTGGACGTGGGGTTCAATTAGCGAAATCAGCGTCAACATGTTTTCACTCTATGTGCAGGAAAAATTTGGTCAGCCTTCGCGTTTGAACACCGTCGAAGGCGATGAAACAGACACAACTTTTGTAAAAGCACGAAAATATGTGGCTAATCCGAATAAAAATTATCTGGAAGAAAACGAAGATGATTACAACGAACTTTTTTCAAAACTCGTAATGTTTCATCAATTAAAGAGCGTTTACGGTTGGGATTCCATCAAAAGACTTCATCAGTATTTCCGAAGAAATCCGTATGTTTACAATGAAGACGAAACGGATCAGGACAAGGCAAACAAATTTGTCTATGCAATGTGCCTGATAACCAAAAATAATTTGATGCCGTTCTTCAAAAAATGGGGATTAAATGTTGATTCCGCAACAGCCGGAAAAATCAATGCTCTCAGACTGCCATTACCGACGACTGATCCGGCAAAGATTTTTCGGTAAAAAGAAAAAATAAAAACAGGAGAAACTATGAAAAATAACACAGGATTTTGCAAATCAAACAAATTAAATATGCTGCTTGCCGCTTTTATTCTGTTGGTAATCAATCTGGGATGCAATTTCAGTTGCGGCAAATTCGCTGAAACCAGCAGCGAATCGGGAGGGGAAGCCGAATTAGTTCGCGAAGCTCATTCCATTGTTGAAAAAGCCAATCAAACCGTAAGCAAAGCAAATATTTTGCAGAATGAATTATTAAGCAAGGACAGTTTGAAAGGGATCGAAGATTTTGAAAAGTATAACTCCGATAATAAGGCAAAATTTGATGAACTCATCAAATTGCGTGAAGATGTTGCAAAAAGTATGGAAGACGCTGCTGCCAAATTTGGAAAAGTTTCAGAAATGAACACCAATGATAAATTCAAAGAATATAACAATACTCTCGCCCAACTAGGCAGGAAAGGTGCCGAACTACAAAAAGCCGGTTCGGCATTCGTCAAGTCATATTTAGCCGAAAAAGATCCTGAAAAACTTAGCACACTATTTGCAGATCACAACAAAAAAGATGCTGAGTTGACGAAAGAGCTGGACAGTATTCAAGAAAAAGCAGCAAAAATCAAGAATGATAATCCTGATATTTTCAAAAAGTAAAAAATCTATCTGAAAATCTCATTGGAGAAAGATGATGAGGAAAAACAAAAATGAAATGAATTGGATAAAGGTAATAATCGCATCTTTGCTAATGTGTTTGATATTTTGCCTCGGGGCAGCGGCGCAAACAAAAGATGATCCGCCGCTCGATGACGAAGCTGTTTCGGCATTGGTTGATGAACTAAAAGAAGGACTTCCCGAATTTATTGAGGATGAAGATACTGTTAATAAAATTACCGAAAAATGGGATGAGCGGGAAGATCTGGCGGGGAAAACCAGATATGAAATTATCAAACTTTTCAAGGAAGATGTTGAATCGGTTTTGACGGATAAAAAACTCATCTTAAAAATCTGGCATAAATGGGTGGGTGTTGAAGAAGAGCCGGAAGTTGAAGCAAGACCTGAGCCGACTCGAAAACCGCAATTTTGGATCAAATTTGTTCAAGACGGTTGGTATATTGCACATTTCGATATAACTTGGGATGAACCCGGAAAACCCGGTCAAAGTTGGACACAACACGGCAAATCTAAGGGTTGGCAAGATGTAGCTTATCTACCCGGCGAGGCGACGAATATTCGGCTCAGAATGCAAAATGATACGGGTTTGGTCTGGCAGCCGCAGCGAGAAATTCTTAATAAAGTTTTGCAGCCTGATGATTTGAATAAATGCTACAAGGTTTTCGGCACGACACTCGGTTCGGGTTGGGATAATAATTGTCAGTAGATTAGTGATTTTTGATACAGTTCGATTAATTGTTCCTTTTGAAAAAAAGTTAGGGATAAGAAAAATTTTTGACCTTAATTATGTTACGGTATTATGATTAAGCTGAAATAATCCCAACTTTATTGGATGAATTCCGAAAAATTCAAAAAAATTGAAGAAATTTATCACGCGGCTATAGCAATTCCCCCAGCTGAACGTGAAGCATTTTTAGAGAAAAGTTGTGGTGATGATGAAGAATTGCGCCGTGAGGTTGATTCGCTTCTGTCATTTGATTCTAACGAAAGTAAGATAGGCGTTTCACTGGAATCGTTGGCGACTGAAATCTTTGCCGAGCAGGAAAATCCTTCGCTGGTTGGCAAGAAAATCGGGCATTACGAAATTCTCACACTTTTGGGCAAAGGCGGAATGGGTGAAGTTTATCTCGCGCAGGATACAAAATTGAACCGCAAGGTCGCCCTCAAAATTTTACCGAAACAATTGATTGCTGATGCAAAACGGACAAACAGATTTATCCGCGAAGCCCAAGCTGCATCTGCCTTGAATCATCCGAATATCGTCACCATTCACGAAATCGGCGAAGCAGACGGAACGCATTTTATTGTTACGGAATTTATTAAAGGTAAAACCTTGCGCGAGGTAATGAAAACCGAAACGCTTTCGATTGAACAGATTCTAAAAATTGTTCTGCAAATTGCCACCGGAATCGAAACAGCACACGATGCCGGATTTATCCACCGCGACATCAAGCCCGAAAATATTATGTTGCGCTCTGATGGCTTGATTAAAATCTTAGATTTTGGACTGGCAAAATTGGCTAATCCAAATACTTTGACCGAGATTGAATCAATTCATACGCAAAAAGGTGTAATCATGGGAACTGCCGCCTATATGTCGCCTGAACAGGCGCGGGGAAAAGAGGTTGACGGGCGCACCGATATTTGGAGTTTGGGCGTAGTTCTGTATGAAATGCTTTCGGGAAATCAACCGTTCGGCGGAGAAACTCCGAGCGACACGATCGCCGCGATCTTGAAAAATGAACCCGATTTCCCAGTTGAAAAAATACCCGCCGCTGTAGGCAAAATAATCAAACGGGCATTAGAAAAGGAACCTGATTCGCGTTATCAAAACTTTGGTGATTTTCATGATGACCTCAATCGTTTATTAGTTGATTCCAAAACCGATCCGAACAAATTTGCTGTCACAGGTCAGACATATCCACCGACCGATAATTACAGTTCCCCGGTTAAACCAAATGTCGAGACGGTCTCGCTATCAAAAAATTTACTAATTGGAATCGGTGCTTTAATTTTGCTCGGCGGTCTGACTCTGGGTCTTTACTGGAAATATTTTTCCGGCTCGGATTCTCCGGTAAACTCTTTTCAATCGATCAAAATAGACCCTTTGACAGCGAACGGGGTGGCTGTTTCAACCGCCATTTCACCTGATGGAAGGTATATTGTCTTTGCCAAAGATGAAGGCGGCAAACAAAGCCTCTGGCTGCGGCAAACTGCCATTGCGGGAGATACGCAAATTGTTCCGCCCGCTCAGACGACCTACGATTTTCTTAATTTTTCGCCGGATGGAAGTTTTCTCTATTTTGTCGGAACCGCAGCAGATGAGCAAATATCTTCGCTTTACCAGTTGACTACCTTGGGGCGCAATCAGCGCAAAATTATCAGCGGCGTTGACAGCCAGTTTTCCTTTTCTCCCGATGGCAAAAAGATCGCTTTCATGAGAGCTTCAGGCGGAGAAAACTCAATAATTATCGCCGACGCAGAAGGTGGAAATGAGCGGGTTTTGCGGACTCGCAAGTTTCCTGAAGTCTATACAGAAGCAGTTTCGTGGTCTCCTGATGGAAACCTAATTGCCGTTCCAACCTTGACACGCGGAGTTTCTTACGCAGGCGGAATTGCTGTAGTTGAGGTTGCTTCGGGGAAAGTAACACCGATTGCCTTGTCGGATAAACAAGTGCTTCGGATCAGTCAGGTTAAGTGGATAAATGACGGAAAAGGTTTGATCTTTACTCAATATACCGGAATGATGGGACAGCGTTACCAATTACGCTACGTTTCTTATCCAAGTGGCGAGATTCGCAATGTTTCCAATGATCTGACCAGCTATGAGGATTTGAGCTTGACGGCAGATTCAAAAACACTTGTTTCGGTGCAGCGCGAATATTCAATGGGAATTTGGTTGACACCCGAAAATGATTTTTCCCAAGTGACTCAAATTGAAACTAGAACGGGTAAAGACGATGGAGAAAGAGGGCTTTCGTGGACCAAAGACGGCAAAATAGTTTATGTTTCGACTGAAGGCGGAGCACAAAACATCTGGCGAATGGATGCGGATGGCGGTAATCCAAAGCCTTTAACGACTGGCTATGATGGAGGGAAAATGGTTCCGACGCTGGCGATTGGCGGTGATCAAATAATATT
>DAORIL010000293.1:0-7889 GCA_035438525.1 Pyrinomonadaceae bacterium | reverse complement strand
CAATTGCGCGAATCCGCCAATTGCAGAATAAGTTCCGACATTATTTCCAAAACCCTCTTCACCAAAAATTCCGCCTTTCTTTCCGGAGAAAAAATTCTTAGCATTTGACCAAAGATCCTGCCGTCCTTTATCTCCGGCAAAAACCTGCATTACTCCATCAAGCGTGTCACCGGTGCGCGTTCCATAGTTAGCTAAATTGTTTCCACCAAAACCTCCACGGGCAAAATTAGCAATATCAGCGATTGAATTTAACCCGCCGACTCCACCAGATCCGCCGGTTCCACCACCACCACCAATGCCGCCGCCGCCAATTGCCAGAGGTCGGGTGAAAACATCATAAATTTTATCCAGAAGGTCATTGGTGCGCTTTTGTTCAGTAACGATTGGTTTGGCAATTGGATTATCAGTTTTAGTTTCGGAAAATTGTTTAAAATTTGGGAACAATCCCATTAATCCGGTAGTCAATTTTGTTAAAAATTGACTATTTCCGAACTTTGCTAAATCGCCTAAAATGGGAATATCTCCCAATTTTCCGAGTTTTTTATTGAGATATTCCAAGGATTTATCGTAAGCAGAAATAATTCCATCAGAGATCGACTGATTGATGTTTTTTTGTCCGGCAAGATGTTCGAGGACATTTGCCTGAATTTGATTTGCCGATAGTTGTGAAGAATTAGCCAATTCCAATTGACTGCGGTTAATTGAAATAACGGCATCCAATTCCTGTTCCCGAAGATTAAGAATATCCCTCAGATGAGCGGCTTGAATTTTTAATGAATCATTGACACCTTGATTTGCCAGTTGATCTTGAAGATTTGTAATGTCTTTTTGTAAATCGAGCTCTTCACGTTTGGCAGCTAATAAACGACGTTGCTCAACAAACTGGTCGTCTAAATTTTGGGCTTTAAACACCAACAAATCACGCTCAATATCTCCGATCTCACGAACCTGAGCATTATATTGTTTTTGATATTCAACCTGAGCTTCAGCATATTTATCCCGGGCTTTCAAAAATTCCTGCTCAACCTGCAAATCCTGCATTTGTTCTTTCAATGACAAATTGTAGTCTTCAATTTTGGCGTTGATCTCCGACTCAAAATTTAATTGCCGGTCATTCAGAGTTTGGGAGCGTTCTTTAATATTTTGGGCTTCGTAAAGTCCTAAAATAAATTTTGACTGGGCATCCAGTTCACGAACTGAGATCAGGTCTTTGTTAATTTCACCGGGTTGGGCAGCAACTAAATTCGGTAAAGTTGGTTCACCCCGTTTAAATTGTTCATCACCGCGAATTCCTGAAAGAGCAGCAATTTTGCCGACATAAGCCTTTCCTTTTGGACGTGCTTTAAAAAATCCTGTTGCCGATTTCCCGCTATCCAAAATTTTAACGAGTTTATCGACCGTTCCTTCGCCTTGATGGTATGCCAAAGTTGCCAATTCCCAATCGCCGTAACGGTTAAAAAGATAATCCATATACTCACCCCAGGCAGATAAAGCTAAGCCGGTGTTTTTCTGTAATTCCTTACCCGTAACTTTACGTTTTAAGACTTTGCTGGCGGTTGCCGGAAGCTGCTGAGTTAAACCATAGGCATAATCACCGACATTTTTATTAAATGGAGATTTGGCTTTCGGATCAAAACTTGATTCGCTGAAAATCTGGGCTAAAGCCAGTTTCAACGGAATTTTATATTGATTTGAAGCATCTTCAATTTGTCGTTTCAATTGAGACGGTAAATTAGAAAGTGCCTGATTATACAGAGCTTTTTGGCGATTTGTGGCATATTCATCGAGCCCTGCATCGGCAAGGCGTGAACGTCCGCTTTTTGCATCCGAACCGCTTCCACCAGTCGAATTATTTTTATTAGGAATTCCTAAACTTCCGGTTGCAGTTGAAACATTCGGACGTTGATTGTTGAATAAACTATTGACCCTCGCCCCTTCTTCAAGAGCTTTGTTTATTCCTTTAAGATTGATCTCAACATTTTTTAGAAAGCCTTCATATTGAGCAAGTAAGGTATCTCCGGTGGTTAGTTTTTGGAGATCGGGCAAATTTGCCAATGCTTGCAGTTCAACAGGTAAAATTCCAGTCGGGATTTGAGCGACTACACTTTTTACTTTATTGACCGCATCAATTACAAAATTTGGAATAGCTTCGACAACTTTAGCGACAATCCCTAATGCACCTGTGCCAAATAAAGCTAATTCATTGATCACTAATTTTACTGAATTAGAAGCAAAATCCAAAAACGGAATAATTTGAGCTTTTAAATATGCATAATTTTTGACTGCATCCCGAACGAATTGACCTGTTTCGGAATTGGCATCACCAACGGATTTGGTATATCCGTCAATTTGTTCGGTCATGATTCGATTAGCCAAAACCACATCTTGGCTTTGAGTAGTATAATCCCCAAAAGTCTTGAGTAAATTTGTGTAAGCGGCATCAAGTGCCGCAGTAGAACCCGTGTAACTGTTTGTGATCTTATCAGCGTCGCCGACCTGAGCCGTTGTTTCGGTCATAATCCCGTTATACAAAGCAACAAGGGCATTTTGAGATTTTTGTTTATTGGACAAATCTTCTAATTCAAAACCACGCTCTTTGAGGATTGCTGATAAATTCTTAGTTAATCCAACGTTATCGACTAAGTTTGAGTTTTGGTTTTTGATACCTTCAGCGGCTCGCGAAATTGCTTCGCCAAATGTTAAAGCCGATTGTTTACCGTAAGCGGCGGAATCTGAAAATCTTTCCAAAATATCAATGGACTGTTTCAAATCAAAACCGCTTGCCAGCAAGTTTTTTAACCCTGTCGAAGCATCTGCTAGATCCAGGATTCCGGCTTTGACCAATCTTAGATTTTGGATCGCATTTTTTGCTTCGTTTGAACTGATCCCTTTGAACGTGGCAATGGAATCCAATCCCGCCAGCGCGTTTTGCCGTTCGCTTGAAATTTTGATTGCTTCATCCCAAATTTGGCGAGCTTTTTCAGGAAGTTGAGATAAGGAACTAAGAAAATTAGTGACCAGATTACCAGCCAAGTTTCCAAAGAAGGCAGCACCGAAGAAAGACGAAAACAACGAACTGCTTTCTTTGACGGCTGAATTTTGTTTATTAAGAACTTTTTCAAATTCCTGTAATCCGCGCATCCATTGTTTAGTTCTGGCTTGATACTGTGCCTCAGCTTCTTTTGCAACCTGACGGGTTAGATCCTGTTCAAGTTTTTTTGAGTTTTCCGCAAAGCGTTTAATGTCGGCTTGAGCTTTCTGCATTTCAACATCAACTTTAATTTTGGGTTTGATGGTGTTGATCTGTTTTAACTGCTCCGCGAATTTTTGAACCTGTTGGATAGTTTTGGCATCAATTCCAAATGGCATCTCAGTCTTTTTGCCAAGGGTTTGTGAGTTGACTTGAGCCAGTTTTTTTTCAAGGCGCGAAACGAAGCGATCACTTTCTTTATTCGCTTCAGTAAAATCTGCATTTATTTTAATTTTCGCTCCGTTCTCCATCTTTTTTAACCTTTTAACCAGCCTTTGAGAAAAATTTGCAACCTGCTTTGCTGAAACTGCTCCACTTCCCGAACTGCTTTAGCGAATGCCATAAATAAACTGCCTTTGACATATTCCGCTCCGTTATAATCGAATTTACAACCCGCCCGGTCACGGTCATAAAGTCTTTTAATATCCTCAATGATTTCAGCGATCAGATCAGGTTCCGGCATTTCATTCGGATTCAAAGGAAAATTCCCGTGACACTTTTGACAATTCGCGCAGGCTTCTTCAGCTTTTTCCTGCCAGCTCTTTCCGGCAGCCACTCTAAAACTCGGACACGATTCACCGGGACACCTGGAGAAGGAAGTTCCCCCTTCTCCTAATTTTTCCCCAAACGATTCAAAGACCCACTCCCGGATTTTTTCGGAAAGTTCATCAACTACTTTTTTTGCTTAATGACCGCTTTGGCAATGTAATCAATGATTTCTTCCTTAACCCGGATCGGAACAATATTATCTACAAAACCTGCAGCCGTTTTGGTTACCATCCGGTCATATAAAGCAGCTTTGCCCTCAACCGAATTCGGGAGAGCGTAATCACCCAAATCCTGCAAACCTTTAGCTTTGCTTCCAAAGGGCATTTTCTGCGAATTTTCTAATTCATTGGCAAAGTCGAAATTGGATTTTTGGAGAAAATGAGTAGTGGTCACAACTTTGCCGTTAAAATAGAGATCGGCAAAAATAATTCGTTCATTAACTACCCCAATAACTAATTTTCCATTGTTTGTTTTTGGTTTTTCGTAAACAGCAACAACTAGAAAACTGTTCATTGATGGAATCTTGAACTGGAGCAAGTCAAAAGCATCTTTCCAGTTTTCAGGTTTCTTTCCGCCTTCCCATTCAACATTTTCGACATCACTGACCAAATTGTTCCACAATTTTCCTAGAGCCTGAGATTTAGCCTGGGCAATTGCATTTCCATCGTCCACGATCTTGAGTTTTGAATTATTGGCATACTCGATATAACGCGAATCCTGCAAAGGCTGCATCACCAAAACCATCGGTTCATTAGCTTCGTCTTCGTCATCCAGATAAACCGGAATTCTCTGCACCGCATTAGCATCGTAAAGAGCTATTTTTTCTTCAGACTGAAATGATGAAAAATTATTAGCAGATCCTTCCGCAGAATTTTCAATAACTTCCTTTGTTTCTACACTTTCTAACATTAGATTTCTCCTAAAAATAAATTAAAGATTTCTCTGAAAGTAAAAGGCGCGAACCGAGAAATCTATCAAAGATAATCCGCGCCCTTTTTTCCCTCGCCGGGAAACTTAGCCAACATAAGAGTTAAAGTTGGCAACATCGGTTTTGAGAAGCAAGGTCAACGGCATTGTATTGCTGACCGCAAGCGGCTTCGTTTTGATTCGGATTCCTTGAGTTCCGCCATCCACCTGAACCAACTCAACTTCATCAATCACAGCTTTATTGAGCGTGAATGTCGCTTCAAAGTCGTGGTCAACGGTGATTGCTGCGCCGATAAATTTCAGTTTGGCTGAAATAATTGCGCCCTCGATCATTTTTTCGACCGGATCAAAGTTTGTTACGAGATCCGGCGAAAGAACCATCGTGCTTTCCCAAGTCACTGTTTGCCCTTTGGTCGTCATTTTTCCGCGAATCGCTCCTTTGTCCGGATCATCGTCCTGAAACAAAGCACAGCCTTCATATCCAGCCTCAGTGTTCAGATTTTGGTTGATAGTGATGGTCGTATCGCGAAAATCACAGCCAAGTTCAACGTCGTCACCGCCTAAAGCAGCTCCGTCATTAAGAGTCAAAGTTCCGGCAGTCCGTTTGACGAAATGTTCCGTCATTTCATCATCGTGAAGGACATCTTTGCCGGAGCCGTAAAACTGAACACCCGACGGATTGACCCGTTTTCCTGAACCCCTAAAATTTCCTGAAACTTGAAGATCAGGATTATTTCCGGCATTGGAAAAGGTTAATTGCTCGTTCATCATTGACGGAAAACGGACATCATGGACACGGTTTCCTGAAATAGCCGGTTCACCCACCTTTGATACGAGCGGACGGGTCGGCAGAACATCGCTGACGAAGGGATCGAGCAAAGAAAAGAGCTGTGTATAAACACCAGTTGTGACGGTGGTCGGCGAGGCGACTACGCCGAAACCCATCGCGGCTAAAAATCCGAGCAGCTCGAAGGTGGCACGTTCACTTCCTGAAAAAGTTACATCGTCTTTATCCTTGCTGGTTTGAGTGGCAAATGCCAAACCGGTTGAATAACCTTCATTCCCGACATTTGGAGATGAAAAAACAGGTTTTTCGTAACCTTCTTTGCAAATTTGACGAAAACCGTCGTTAGCGATTGCCACTTCGGTCGTGTAATTTGTTTGTAATTTGCCCCAGGCAAATACGGATTGGGATTCTTGAGCCATTATTTAACTCCTCCTTTTACTAATGCTTCAGCAATTAATTTTGCCAAAGGTTCTTTCTTTAGATCCGCAAAGCCTTCGAGTTTCATTTCTTCGGCTTTTTTGAGTAAGTCTTCTTTATTCATAGCCAATAAAGGTTTTAACTCATTTTCAAATTGTTCCTTATTAACCTGGTCAGCCGCCTCGGATTGGGCTTTGGCAGCCGCTTCAGCTCTCTTTTTTTCGATAGCTGTTTCAGGAACTTCCTTGACATACTCGAATTTGCCCGTCGAGAGAGCAACTTCGACACCTTTGGCGGAAACTTCGATAGTTTCGCCAACTTTAACCACATAATGACGATCACCGATCCGATCATCCACATCTTCTTTTGCTAAAATTTCATGACGCATAAAAATTCTCCTTAACTCGGGTTGATTAAAAGTCTTAAAACACATACCGGAATCTTGACTGTTCCCGGACGAATCCAGTCATTGAATTTGTTTACTTCACCGATATTGCAAACGCGGTTATTTCCTTCCGTATCAGGCAATTTCGGGTTATTAAAATATGCTTTAAGCCATTCCGTTGCCATATCTTCAGCCGCTTGCCGCGCCGCCAAGCGGTCGGCTAGCTTTTGAGTTTCCGGCATTTTCAAAAAATGAACGGGAATAAACGCATTATCTTCCCGAATTTCGCCGCTTCCGATCAGAACCGGCTTTGATGACCTGACATCATCGACACGAATTGTTTTACCCGGCTTGATCTCTTCATAAATATCCGCGTGGATTTGGACATCCTTTAACGGAGTTCCGGCTCCGGCGGCACTCACCAGATCCTCAGTAAAGGCATATAAAATATTCGAGATATTCATAGATCAGCTAAAGTTTTGGCGATTCCCTGATTAACAAACGGACGATCTTTATTTTTCTCTTCAAAGATCGGATCCAGATATTTCGCGTAATAAACAAAATCAAGCTCAATTTCGTTCGGTTCGACGACAAATGCCTGAATATTCCGCATTAAAATTTTAGTTCTTGCCCCCGGAGGATTGCCTTTTGCCGACGGGGACGGATTATCCAGAATTGCAGCAAAACTTTCAGGAGCCTGTTTAGTAAAATCCTTGACAAATTTAGCCGTGACTTCTTCGATAGAACGGCGGAAATCGTTTGGATCAACTTGAAATGTTAAAACTCCAATCATTTTTACCAAGTGAAATCAATTGTTTTTGAAGTTGAACGGCGAAACTTTGTGACATCTTCTTCCTTCGTTTCTTCTCCAAAATAAGGCTCTAAAATATCCATTGCTTCGGTCCATAATGATCTACGACGTAAGTCGGTTTTATCCGCACTTTCGTATTCATTGGTGGTTGAAGCATTCTCATCCCGTTCTTTGAGCTGAATTCCGCCGCTTCGGAAACGATTGCTCAAAAATAGAAGTAATTCCCGATAAGCCAATTTGCTTTGTGCCCGACGGATCGATTTTGTCGGAAGCAAAGTATTGCCAGTATCAGCTACCAAAGCAGTTATTTCGTCAGAATCAACCAATTTGGTAATGTCCGCAATTGCCGAATCAAGACACTCCGTAATTTGAGCAGACGGAATTTCCGTCGCACTTTCAGGCACCCACAGAGTTCGGAAATCTTCTTCACTAAGCCATGCCATTACGCATACACCCTTATTTCTAAATTAAGATTTCCGACCAGATCAGCCGCAACTCCGGCTTCAGTAGCGGTAGTGATAGTGACCACATTGGCTGAAGTATGAGCCACGCGAACCAGGACTCCGGTAGCCCCTGCATCAACCGTTGCGTTGATAAACGTCTTGGCAGTGGTAAAGACCCCGGTCAAAGTAAAGGTATAAACTCCGGCACTTGAACGCGCTAAAGTAACGGTTCCGCCCAGAGAATTCTCCAGGACGGTTGCCGTCGGCGCAGCGGTTCCTGCTTGGGCGACAATAGCTGTGTAAATGGCATATCCGCGCCC
>DAORIL010000292.1:0-7929 GCA_035438525.1 Pyrinomonadaceae bacterium | reverse complement strand
TTAAAACCTCAAAAGGACTTTCTTTTAAATTAAATAATTCCGTGTTAATGGTAACCGGAAAACAGGTTTCACCCGAAGCACATCAATTATTAAAAGATAAATACATTGTCGATTTAGGTGGTGAATTCGGATTTCTTTATCATTGGAAAAAAGACTTTTAATTAATACACACAATTACTTAAAAAAAAGCTGCGAAAATGTTCGCGGCTTTTTTTTCTATACCAAAATAGTTTTGATACATAACAAAATAAAAATACAATTGGCAAAGGAATTTTGGTAAAGATTTTTTCTTAAAAATTTAATTTTTTCTAAAAATATATTGTTAACTGCACGTAAATTAATTTAAAAACTTGGACTTTATTTGTAATATAGTGGGAAATTGCTTTTACTAATTTCAAATTGAACAAAATTTACCCCCGAATATGAAAAAACTTCTAAAGATTTTAGCTGTCATAATTTTTTTATTGGTCGCCGGCGTGGCCATTTTTTTAACTTATATTGTCAAATTTAAGCCAAATATTCCGATTGAGGAAGTTAAAATCGAATATACTCCCGAAAGGATTGAGCGAGGAAAGTATTTGGCAAATAATGTAACACAATGCATTGATTGCCATTCAACCCGCGATTGGTCCAAATATTCAGGTCCGCCGATTCCCGGCACCGAGGGCAAAGGGGGTGAAATTTTTGATGAAAAGATCGGTTTTCCGGGTAAATATTATGCCGCCAATATCACTCCCGCCCATTTAAAGGATTGGTCAGATGGTGAATTATTCCGCGCAATAACAGCCGGAGTAAGTAAAGACGGTCGCCCCCTATTTCCCATTATGCCCTATCCCTATTTCGGCAAAATGGATCGGGAAGATATTTATTCGATCATCGCTTACATTCGTTCATTACCACCTGTTCAAAATGAAATTCCCCCATCGCAATCAAATTTTCCGATGAGCATAATCATTCATATCATTCCTTCTAAACCTGAATTTTCGTCCAGACCTTCCCCAACTGATAAAGTGGCTTACGGAAAATATTTGGCAACATCTGCTTCTTGTATTGAATGTCATACCCCTTTTCAAAAAGGGCAAATTATAGAAGAACAGGCATTTAGTGGCGGTAGATATTTTCCGATGCCGGGAGGCTTGATTGCTTCTGCTAATATTACACCCGACAAAGAAACAGGCATCGGTAGCTGGGACGAAAATGCGTTTATTGAGCGTTTCAAGATGTTTGATAAAACCAATGGAAATAATATCAGCGACAATGTTAAAGAGGGCGATTTCAATTCCATTATGCCCTGGCAAAAATATGCCGGAATGTCGCGGGAAGATTTGTCTGCAATCTTTGCTTATTTAAAAACAGTTAAACCGATTTCAAACAAAGTGCCGAAAAATACCTATTTGAAATAATATTTGGATGTTCTCTTTAGAAACTGAACTTTATTCTGAACAAATAGCCCGTTTACCCAAAACAGGTGAACAAATTATCGGGCAAACCCAAGGCGACCAAATTATTGTATATCAAGCCTTTAACCCTTTTATTGCAAATTATGCCGTAAAAAACCAAAGGTTTGGAGGAAGTAATTACAGTTTTGAACGAATGAGCTGGATCAAACCCAATTTTCTTTGGATGATGTATCGGGCAGGCTGGGCAATGAAAGAGCATCAACAAAACATTTTGGCAATTTGGCTCCCCTTGGAAAATTTTAAACAAATCTTCAACTCAGCAGTTCACTCATCCTTCAATCAGGAAATTTATGAAAGCCAAGAACATTGGAAACAGCATCTAAAAGAATCTGAGGTGCGGTTACAATGGGATCCCGATCATGATCCAAAAGGCAATAAAATAGAACGGCGTGCAGTTCAATTGGGTTTGAGAGGCACAATTTTGCGTTCTTTTGCAACCGAATGGCTGAAAAAAGTTGAGGACATTACTGAATTCGTCAAAAATGAATTTCAAAAAGTTGCTTCCAACAATATAAAAGAATTAATTGTGCCAAAAGAAAACGTGATTAAATTTTAAAATCAACGAGGCAGTTTTTTATTCAAAGTTTCCTTTCGATTTTATTATGGAAAAATTTGAAACAATTTTCCCATTTCTCCCGTTCTAAATAATGCTTTCCTAATCACTTTGACCTATTAACCAAAAATGATGAACAAAATATTAGTAACTCTTTTCGTATTATTTATTTGGGTAAATTTAAATGCCCAAGATCTGTATATGCCCCGAAATGTGCGGGCAGCTTATACCAAAGAAACCCGTTCACCCGACGGAAAACCGGGTAAAAATTATTGGCAAAATACAGGTGATTATAAAATCAGTATCACTATTAATCCTGAAACAGGATTGGTCAATGGAACGGAAGAAATCGTTTATAAAAATAATAGTCCAAATCCTATTGAATCACCTGTTATTCGTTTGACCATGAATATCCATCGCAAGGGGATTGCCCGCGAACAATCCGCCTCAGATGATTATTTAACTGATGGAGTGACAATTGATGAATTCAAAGAAAATGACCAAGTTCGTGAATGGAAGGATTCAGGCCAAACTTTTCAACCGATTAGGCTGCAAAAGAAAATTGGAACTGGTGAATCAACCAAACTTTCATTTAAATGGCATTACACCCTTTCCAAGGAAAGCAATCGTGAAGGAATGGTTTACAAAAACTCCTATTTTCTTGCTTATTTTTATCCACGCGTTGCTGTTTATGATGATATAGATGGTTGGGATAGGGTTCCGTTCCTCGAAGGTCACGAATTCTATAATGATTTTAATAACTATAATTTAGAGGTAACCACACCGAAAAACTTCATCGTTTGGGCAACGGGAGATTTACAGAATATTGATGAAGTTCTGCAGCCTAAATTTGCCGCTAAATTAAAAGAATCGTTTACCAGCGATAATGTCATTAATATCGCTTCATTAGCTGATTTAAATAGCAATTCTGTGACTGCCCAAAAGGATATGCTGACATGGAAATGGAAAGCAAATAATATTACGGACGTTGCGGTAGCTGTCAGCAATACTTATATCTGGGATGCCGGAAGCGTTGTGGTAGATAAAAAGACCAATCGACGCGCCAGTGTCCAAGCGGCATATAACACCGAGGCCAAGGATTACCAAAAAATGGTCGAATATGGCAAACATTCTTTGGATTGGTGCTCTAACAATTATCCCGGAGTTCCATATCCTTTCAGCAAAACTACAATCGTTCGAGGTTTTGCCGATATGGAATATCCAATGATGGTCAACGATAGTTCTTTTGATGATCCGACCTTTGCCAGATTTGTGGTCGAACATGAGATTCTGCATACTTGGTTCCCTTTTTATATGGGCATCAATGAACAACGTTACGGCTTTATGGACGAAGGCTGGACCACGGCTTTTGAAAATTTAATTGCTAAAGCCGATATGGGTGAAGAAAGGGCAAATTTGATGTTCAAACAATTCCGGGTGATCAGTTGGGCAAAAAGTCCTTCCGGTTCATCCGATTTACCCATTATTATCCCGGGTGATGAACTCAGCGGACGTTCGCTGGGCAATAATGAATATGGAAAAGCCGCGGTAGCTTATTTAGCCTTAAAAGATTTGCTTGGCGATGAGTTGTTCAAAAAGAGTTTGCATGAATTTATGAATCGTTGGAATGGCAAACATCCACTTCCATGGGATATGTTTAATTCTTTTAATAATGCTTCGGGCAAAAATCTAAACTGGTTTTTCCAAAATTGGTATTTCAGTTATAACTACATTGATGTAGCATTAAAAAACGCCATTTTGAAAGGAAAGAATTATAGTTTAACCATTAACAATATTGGCGGTTTTGCCATTCCGCTTGATGTAGTGGTCAAATACGATGACGGAACAACCGACAAATTCCATCAAACACCTGGAATTTGGAGTAAAAACCAAAAACAAGCAACCGTTTTAATTACCGCTAAGAAAAAAGTAAAATCAATTACTTTAGACGGCGGAATTTATATGGATGCTGATGAAACTAATAACATTTGGGAGCAAAAGTAATTGGTAATTTTTCCCAAAAATGTTTAATATTGGAGGCTACGAAAATTTTTCGTAGCTTTTCAATTTGCAATACCAACTTTTTTTCAAAAATAAACGTCTTAAAATACGAGGAACAACTAAATGAACGAAAAAATCTGTGATAATAGAAGAGAGTTTTTGGTTAAATCAACTGCAACTGCGGGTGGTTTAATCTTAAGTTTGGCGGGAATCAACGCAGTTAATGCCAACAATGCAGTAGCTGACGACTTGTCAGTGAAAATAGATGACAAAAGTCCTTTGAACAAAGTAGGCGGATCCCAAGTGGTTGATTCACCATCAGGAAAAGTTATTATTGTTCATGCTGAAGGCGGATTCAAAGCATATTCAGCCGTCTGCACCCACAAGGGAGCAACAATCGGATACGATGAAAAATCACAAATGCTGGTTTGCCCATCGCACGGTTCCAAGTTTGACGCCGAAGGTAAAAATGCTGGTGGTCCCGCAAAAACTCCGTTGCCGGTTTATGCCGCTGAAAATTCAGTTGTGGTTAAATTGAAATAGTTTTAAAAATTTAAAAAAGAAAAACCACGTTGGTTCTTACAAGAAAAAACGCGGTTTTTTTGTTTTTAAAGTTAATTATTCAACCGAAATCTTTGTAATATCCAAAATTGAATATCGTCCAATCGAACCATCTTTACTAACTATTGTTAAAACGCCCTTATCAACTCCAAATCGTAACACCTCATTCAACGGACGCTCGATTGTTGCTCCATCCTTGAATAAAACAACTAACTTGATATTTTCCAAAGCTTTGGTCAATTCCTCGGTTTCTGCACTTTTCGTTTTGGCTGCAGTTGTTTTAGTTACGGTTGTTTTAGGAGAAGTTCCCTTTTTGGTAGTAGTTGCCTTTTTAGTTGTAGTTTTGGGTTTATTTGTTGCCGTCTCTGTTTTGGTATTCCCCGACTTAGAAATTTCTTCAGTGTCAGTTGTCTTTGGCAAATTTTCGGCTATTAATACTTCAGGTTTTGTCAGCTTCTCGGTTGAATTATCCGTTTTGGGCTCAATTTTAGTTTCTTTTTTGGCAGTGGTTGAGGTTTTAGGTTTAACGGTTGAAACAGATTGTGGTGTTCGGGCAGTATTTGATTTTGTGTTTCGTTTTCCATTGGTATTTTTTCCAGTATTTTCCTTAGCAATTGTTTCCGAATCAGAAATTGGCTCTTTTTTTGTTTCAATTATGGTTCCGACTGAATTTACTTTAACTTCACCTTCTATTTCAGATTTTATCTGTGGAACTTTAGGCTCTTGTTTGACGGCATTTGCTGCAATAGTTTGAAAACTTCCTGCAAATTTTATTGAATAGGTTGCTTCGTCATCATTTGGTGTTCTACCCTCAACTCTTAGGATCATCCGCTCCGATTTTCTCAGATAAATTTCACGTCCTGTTTGAGATGGTGTCGTTTCGGCAAAAAGAGTAATTTTGGTCAAAGGTTTAAGACTATTTGCTAAAAAAACATCTATATCCCCTTCCAAATTATTGGTTTCGATGCTAATAAAAATGTCACCTTGATTTCCGTCAAAAACAAAATAATGCGAAGTTAGCCGAGAATCTCCGAGGTCACGAGCTTTGATTTTTCCCTTGATTTCGTTTGAACTGACCGGAGTTGGGAATTCGACATTAGTTGATTGAGCTCTGGTAACAATCAACCCCAAAACTACACAAAATAAAGCAAAACTAAAATTTAACAAATTATTCTTTTTCATCTCAAACTAAATCTTTTCTCAAATGGATAAGTTTTGAAGTAATTTCGTAACCCAACCCGAGGTGGGCTTTCAAACTCAAATCATTTCCCACCTCTGAGTCGGATGCCATTTCCTCACAACCTTTATTTCGAGCCCAATCCTCAGCTACTTTTACCAACTTTTTGCCTATTCCATATTGGCGAAAATCATTTTCTACAAACCAGCCTTCTAAATAACCAACATGGTCAGTATGACAATCTTCGACAAAAGGGCGAATGCTGGCTTCTAAAAAACCGATCAAACGACCATTTTTTCTTTCAGCCACTAAAACCAGTTGAGTTTCGGTATGCTCAACAATATCAATCATCTCTTCACGATGTTCGTCATCAGAAGATTCATCCCAAAGTGCTTTTCGTAAACGAAAACATTCGGCAAAATCTTTTTCTTCAAGCGGACGCACTGAATATTCTTGGTCACTCATTGTCAATGATTCTAGCAATGTTACGCTCAGACAACAACCCTTTTCAAAAAAAGAAAAGTCGGGCGTTTGTAAATGCCCGACTTTCGTATTCAAAAAATAGATAATTTAGGCAGCCTTTTGCATCGCTTTATCCTGTAAAAGTTCTAAAGCTTTCTTTAATTGAACGTCTTCAGGAGCAGGCTTATTCGAATCTTCTTTTTGATTTGGTTTTTCAGCCGGTTCATTTTCGTTTTGGTCAGCTAAATCTTCCGGGTCAATTGAATCCGAATTGTCAGGTCGTTTTACTTCGACTGTCGGTTTAACCCCCGAATTTGCCCGATCTTCCCCTAAAAATGGTTTGCCGGTTGCCGACGCCCATTTTGAGGTTGTTAATAAAAGTCCGTCACCTCCGCGCAAAGCAAAAAGTTGTTGTTCTGTTCCGGCTCCAAAACTTCTTTCCCCAACGACATCCCCGCGTTGTCTGTCCACAAAAGCCGAAGCTAAAACTTCGCCCGGTCCGGCAGTGCTGATGTCAATTAAAACTGCCATTTTTCCATCAAAAACAAATTTACTGGCGTCCGCCGGAAAATTTTTCAAAATCTTGTTATCACGACCAATGATTTGAGCTAAATTTCCGTCTTTAATGAACAAATTTGCCACTGCAACAGCTTCATTGATCGTTCCGGCTGAAACACCGCGTAAATCTAAAATAATTTTTTGAACGCCCTGTTTGGTAAGTTGTTGCACATGATTCCGAATATCATTTGATTCGCCATCTTCTAAACTATAAACTTTGACAACCCCGATTTTTCCATCTTCAACCTTGATTTCTGCTTCCGGGATTTTATAACTTCCACGGACAACCTCAATATTTTGCGGTCTAACCCCAGCCCGTAAAACACGAAGTTTAATTTTCGAACCGTTTTCACCAAACAAAAGCTGACGGGCATCATAAAGTGAAATATCCCGGGTTGCTTTGCTTTCAATATATTCAATGACATCGCCGCCTTTCAAACCGGCTTTTTCGGCAGGTGAACCTTTGATTACTGAAATCACATATAAATAACCTGAAACTTGGGAAAATTCCGCGCCGATTCCGGCTAAGGTGTTTTGTTTTTTATTTTGAAAATCTTTAACCTGTTCAGCAGTAAGATAAGAAGAATACGGATCCAGCCCATAAGCCAAACCGCGCAATGCACCTGAGCGAACTTTTTCTAAATTAGGTTCGTCCACATAATCGTTTTGAATATGCTGCAAAACGCTTTCAAAAATTCGAATTTGTGCGCCTGCATCATTGATCGGCTGCTGGGCAAAAGTTGGGAAGAAATTTCCTAAAATACCCGGCAACATTGCGTAAAGCGAAATAGCGACCGAGATAAAAACTATTATTAATTTACTGCGAAACGACATTTAATACTTCTCCTCAAGTGGATAATGAATTCGGGATATTGGATAATACCAAAATCTGATTGGGCAATTATCTTATATTCAAACCCAATTATCAATTATTTTAAGCGTGCAAGACAAAGAAATTACTAATTCATCCAACATTTCAAACCTTTCTCCAAAAGGTCGGATAATTTCCCTCGATCTTGGGATGACCAAGATTGGAGTGGCGGTTTCGGACGAATTACAAATAACAGTTCGGGCATTACCAAAAATCATCCGAAAAAGTTGGAAAGACCTGTTGAAGCAAATAATTTCACTTATCGAGGACTTTGATGCAATTGCCC
>DAORIL010000291.1:0-7930 GCA_035438525.1 Pyrinomonadaceae bacterium | reverse complement strand
CAGCTGCACACAAACTCTCAAATCAAGCCGTGCATTTTTGACTGAAGAAAACCAAATTCGATTCGATAAATTGACCATTTTAGACATTATAGATTTTGTGGCTGACCAGATTTTGCCAAATCTCAAAATATCAAAACCAAAAGAAAAAGTTGTCTTTCATCCTGTTTGTTCGGTGACAAAATTGGGATTACTGCCGAAACTCCAAAAAATCGGCAAGGCTTGTGCTGATCAAGCCGAAATTCCTGTTTTTGCCAACTGTTGCGGAATGGCTGGTGATCGCGGTTTTTATTATCCAGCCTTAACCGCCGCCGCGACCAAAAATGAAGTAACTGAGGTCAAACAAACAAAATATGACGGTTATTTTTCCACTTCTAAAACCTGCGAAATCGCTCTTTCAGAATCTTCGGGTGAGAGTTATCAATCAATTTTGAAATTGTTGGACGACGTTTCGGAGTAAAAAGAGTTAATGAATTCGGGCTGTTATCAACTAAAAATAGAAATTAAAAAGGATTTGACACTTAAAATCGGAGCATTAGGAATCTGTCATTTCAAAAAAGGCAATTATGTTTATACTGGCAGTGCAATGAAGAATCTCAGCCAGCGAATTGCCCGTCACCAAAGCACAGATAAAAAATTGCACTGGCACATCGATTATCTTTTGGCAAATTCGGAAGTTGAATTGAAAAAAGTTGTTTCTTATCCGTCCGAAATTAAAGAAGAATGTCAGTATAATCAGCGTTTGATTAGTAAAGGAGCCGAAGCTCTCATTTTAGGTTTCGGCTCCTCTGATTGCAAAATCTGTCCGTCTCATTTGGTGAAAATAAACTAATTTTTTTCTGCCAATTTCTGCAAACCGTCCGATTCAATTCTGAGCGGAATTGTCATTGCGTTATAAAAATGTTCAAAGGCATTCAAAGCTAAAATTTCGATTATTTCAGTTTCGTTAAAATATTTTCTCAATTCGGCAAAGGTTTCATCCGAAACATTTCTTTCCGTGTTGTATTCCTCTAAAACTGCCAAAACGATCTGCTCTTTTTCACTGAAAACTGACATTTTAGCTTCGTCTTTGGTAATCAGCGCGACAAATTTTTCTGTTCCGATTTTGCCTTTAACAGCATGAGCAAGTGCAATGTCCTGACAAAAGGTGCAGCCGTTTTGGGTAGCGGTAGCAACCTTTATCAGCAAACGCAAATCAGGCGAAAGGGAATTTTGCTTTTCTTCAAATTTAGCGATTTTCATCGCAAACGAAAGCAATTCCGGTTTACGGGCGTAAATCACTTTGAGCGGCGACATTACTTTGCCAAATTGTCTTTTGGTAAACCAATAAGCAATTTTCAGAAAAATTCCTTTTGGATTTTCGATAGGTTCTAATCGCATAAACACCTCTAATCATTAACGCGGATTTTTCGGATAAATTGTATCGTCAAAAAGAAAAAGCGGAGCAAGAAATAATTCTCACACCGCTCTTTAACTATTATCAAATAAATAGCTTATTAGTTTTAAACAAAAAGTAAATTAGCTTTTAACAAAGACCATATCGAATTCCAATTTGCCTCGCGGATTATCGTCCGCCCGATGAATTGTCAGAGTTTTTCCGTCTGCGCTGAGCTTCCAGTTTTCTATTGTTACTCCTTTGAAAGTTCCGTCAGGCATTGGTATTTCGCGGGAAATGGTTATTTTTATTTCGCCGTTTTCAGTTGGTTCAGCTTTCAAAGAAGTTGGAACCGAAATTTCTCCGTTGGGCGTATGGATTTTAGCTTCTGCGGTAGTTTCTGTTCCGTTAAGATTATAAATAAACCCCATTTTGATAAGTTCAGGTCGTCCGTCATTTATTTCGACTGCGACATCCAGAGTTTTTTCGTCCTGTGTAATGGTAAGTTTATGACTTTTTACATTGTCATAAAAAAAGGGTAAATCTTTGCTTTTTTCTTTATTGAGCAACCAGTTTCCTGAATAGTCCGCCGGTTTCGCAAAAACGGAGGTAAACACCGAAAGCATTATTACAACGATAAGAATCAGTTTTTTCATTTTAAATTATTCTCCTAAAAAATTTAATAAATCATTTCATTGGACGAAAATTTAGATTGAAATGTTTCGTTGTAAAGATAGGTTTTACAAAGTCTTAACAAATAATTAACAACTTTTCTACGAGTAAAAAATTGCCCGCTAATTTCACGAATCTAGATGAACAAAGGGGAGAAATCATTCGCATAGATTTGCGTAAATTAGCGGGCAAGATTTTTATATATCAATACAAAACCGATGGAAACCAAGTTCCTTTCGGTTCGTGATATTCGCCCATTGTCATTAAAGTCAGCGGTTGGATCATTCGTAATCCTGATTGCAATGCCCAACGATGAAAGCTCGCTTGGCGGGTTGGCAAAAGAAACGATACGGGTTGCTCAAGTTGAGCAGATGCGCCAATAAGTAAATCACGCATATCGCGTTCGGTTTCAGCTACTCCGTGATTCAAATGCCACATCGAAACGGTTGAAGCATAGGCGACAATTTTGCCTTCGCGTAAAGCCACAAAAGGTTTAAAACCTTGTAAACAAAGAGTTAATTCACCTGTTCTTGTAAAGCCGTGAACTCGTTTGTGAAGCTCTGCACATTCGGCTAAATCTTCGCTCGTCATTTGGCGCACTGTCATATCTTTTGAAAATTCACCTTTTAGTTTTCCTTCCATCAGTGCTAACGGTTCTTTGACCTCAAAACCGAGTGAGGCATAAAGCGACATTGATTTAGTGTTATAAGCAGATTGAACAAGGCGAATTCCTTTTGCATTTTTTCCGCGTTCAATAACTGCTTCCATCAATTTTCGTCCTGTCCCGTGTGATTGGACAGTCGTATCAACCGTAATCGGACCAACTCCGCGAATTTCGTCGTATTCAGTTAAAAAGTTAGAGCCGATAAATTTGCCGTTTTCCGCCGCGACACCGTAAATCTGAGGGTGACTTGCCCACATTCGGACAAACCCTTGCGCCGCCTCAACCGATGGAAAATCGAACGGGAAGTTGTGTTGTTCAGCAATTCCTTTGAAAGCCTCATAGCCGATTTTTCCGGCAATTTCTACATCATTATTATTAATTTCACGAATTATTACACTCATATTTTTTTCCTCAGTATTTTTAGCTAAGTTAATTTATCTTGTATCCTAATAAAATTTAACTAAGAAGTTAGTGTCAAAATATAAATTGGATTCAAAATCCAAAATCGAATTAATTTCCTCCGACTTTTCTGCCGTCTTTGCCGCCTTCTTCCGATTTGACGGGAAGCGGATAAGTTCCGCGCGGACCTGTTACCAGATGCGGTTTAATGAATTCGCCGAAATGAATCGGTTCAAGCAAATCGGGATGGGAATCTTTGGTAAATGCAAAATCTTCTACCCCATATTTTGCCGATTCAACCGAAACAAATCCGTCACTTTTTTCGATGCTCGCGCACAAAAGTGAGGAGCCGTTTCCAACCAGAGCCGAAAATTCCGTCCCTTTTCTCTGATTTACATATTGATTGAAAATAGCGATTTCATTGGGCATTATTTCTTTGGCTGTGGTCATAACACCGTCAAAGGCATCATTAAACTTCATCGAATCCGCGCACGGAATTCCTAAATTCGGCGTTCCGAGCATCATCAAATGTTTGACTACCGGATAATTGTCAGGCAAAACCTGCATTTGTTTATGAATATAAAGCCTTGCGACTAATCCGCCTGTCGAATGCGCGACCATATCAACGTGCCACGCATTATTGGTTTTTTGGATGCTTTCAACATATTTTGTTAATGTGTCGGCTCTGTCATATACGGATTTTCCGCCTTTAGTTGGGGTTGATTGTCCTTCAACATTGATGGTGCCGCTTGACGGAGCCTGATTGCCGATGGCAGCTTTCCAACCATAACTGTGCGAAACAGTCAGCAGATTTTGATAGAGTTCCAAAATTTTTGGACTTGTCCAAATGCCAGGGACGAAAACTATCGGTTTTGGACTAACTTTTAGATTTTTCGTCATCGCATCCTTGAGCTTATATTCTTCCCAGGCTTCAGCCTTAATTCGCTGCAAAAGGCGCGGACGACCATCATCAAACCACGCATAACCTTGCGAGTTCCAAAGCACCTCGACCTCGCGCACTTCTCCCCCTTCCAGCCGAACAGAAACCGAACTGTCTTTAAGCGGATAATCGGGTCTGGCACCGTCCCATTTATCGCCTTTGTAGGTTTCTTTGAAAGTGATTTCGGCAAATTTCGTTTCGTTTGAAAGATTCGCAACTGTAGCTTTGATTTTGACCAGATTTCCGTCAATCGTCCCGACTTCATCGGTGATTTCCTGCCAATCGTTCCATTTCGGGAATTTCATATCTTCAAAACGCAAATCGGTAATCAAAAGTTTTTGTGGACAGCGGGTAAAAGTCCAGGTAACAGTATAAACAAAAGTCCTGACCGCGCCTTTGCCGTCATCGCCCCAAGTCTTTGAACCGCTTAATTTATCTGGACTATTCGGATCTATTTTCTGCCCGTCGATCGAAAAACTTTCACCATCCATTTTGTATGGGTCATTGGTTGAGCGATCATAAGGCTCGTTATTTTTCGGTTGGCAATGCCCGGTTCGTTTGACGTGTTCTTCTCGTTTAAAAGTGCCGAGAGCCTTGGGAAATTTAAGATTGAAATTGTAAACTCCGCTCATTTCGTAAACACTCAAAGAAAAATCCTGCGCTGATCCTGTCGCTTTGGCTTCGGTAAAACGGTTATCGGTTCCTTCGATGATAAACCAATGTCCGTTTTCGCGTGCATTACAGGTATCCCAAACTCTTTCTTCGCCCCATTTTTTATCATCGTCGGTGAAATTTACTTTGGTGTTGACTGTCGGATTTTGGGGATTTGTTGAAGAATCAATAACTGCTGTCGCATTGTATTGATAATCTCGTGAATCGTTATGTTTGATGCGGTCAATATTTTTGCGGATTCCGGGTTCATCGGAAGTCAACGAATCTTTCAAAGTCTTTTTGAACGAAACGACACCGCTCCAACCTCCCGCACATTTTGGGGCAGATTGTTTGGTTGAAACAGGTTGCGAAGCTGGTTTGGCAGTTGTGCGCCGGGTTTGTGCGAAAGTTGGAATTAGACTGCTAAAAATAATTCCTAAAGCGATAAGTTGTTTGAAAAATAAATTTCCGCGTTGCATTTTGAATTGCCTCCAAATGCTAACGCGGAAATTTTTGAGAAAATGTATCAGTAATTTATTTAAGGTAATTGTTCGGGTAAAGCTCTTCCCGCTTTTCGGACTTGTAAATAAGCCAAAATAAAAAATGCTCCAAAAATTGCGTCAATTATTGCGAAAACAATTATCAAATTAGGAACCCGACCATTAAAAAACAAAACCATCGCTTCCAATGAATAAACAAATTTACCCAATGCCGCCGGAAGCATCAGCAACTGATATTTTTGCGGGTTGCTGCCGATTAAAAAGAATGCCAAATGCCAGGTCAAAACCGCGCCGATAAAGCCGTAATAATATTCGGGATGATTGATTGCCGGCGGATAATCTGCGCCGATTTGTCCTTCAAAAAAATACATCGGAAAGACCACCAACATTCCGTAAATCCCAATTAACCAAAAAGTATATTTTGCAAATTTCATAGTTTTAACAAAAGTAAATCAAACTACTTTCCCTCCAATCTCGAACGCGGAAAATTTTTGCAAAACATATCAACTGAACTGATTTCAGTTTTAGACTTGAAGTAGATTATTCAAAAGTTTTATCAGATTTTATCGTTTTACGAACAGACATTCGTTCGATTAATTCCTGACGTGGACGGCTCATTTTTAGTTTTTTTCCGTTGTGCAGAATCACTACGCTTTTGTTTTGAAAATCCGATTGAATTTCTTTGATGAGGCTTAGATTAACGATGATCGAGCGGTGAATTCTTTGAAATTGGTTCGGGTCGAGCGAAGTTTCCAGTTCATTCATTGATTCGCGCAAGAGGTGACTGCGCTCGGCGGTGTGAATTTTGACGTAGTAATCATCGGCTTCGATCCATTCGATTTCGCTGACAGGCAAAAACATCACTTTTCCGGTTGATTTGATCACGATCCGTTCTAAAAAAGTTGGCTGCGCCATTGGCGGAGTTTTACTATTTTCGAGCAAGGAAATCAGTCGTTGGCTAAGCGAACTCAAATCGCGCTGTTTCAAAAAATCTTTTGCCTGTCCGACGGCTTTTTGAAAACGCGTCTCTTCGACAGGTTTGAGCAGATAATCGAGCGCACTGACTTCAAAAGCCTTAATGGCATATTGATCATATGCGGTGACAAAAATCAGTGCCGGAATTTTTCCCAGATCAACTTTTTCCAAAACTTGAAAACCGTTTAGTTCAGGCATTTGCACATCAAGAAAAACAATGTCAGGCGAAAGTGTTTCGATTGCCGAAATCGCTTCGTAACCGTTCTCACATTCTTTAACGAGTTCAAGTTCGTTGTCTTTTTTAATCAAGGCGCACAGATTGAGTCTCGCCAAAGGTTCATCATCAACTACAATCACTCGAAAATCGTTCATTTTATATTTCCAGAGGCAGATCCAGCTCAGCAATGACACTATTATCATTAAGGTTTTTAATTTCCAGACTAAAATCATTTTGATAAGTTTTTTCTAACCTTGCAAAAGTGTTAGTTAAACCAACTCCTTTTTTTAACTCCCAATTTTCGGGCAACTTTGTTCCGTCATTTTGGATTAAAATATTCAAACGGTTATTAATGATTTTAGTTTCGATTGAGATGGTCTGAGCCGAAAGACTTTTTGAAATTCCGTGCACGATCGCATTTTCGACCAAAGGTTGCAAAATCAAATTCGGAATTTTCAGAGGCAAGGTTTCGGACGCAATATTCATTTCGACACTCAATCTGTTAGAAAAACGTTTTTGATGCAAATCCAGATATAACTTGGTAAATTCGATTTCCTCGCGTAATTCAACGATTTCTTTTCCGGCATTTTCGGTGACATAACGGAGTAATTCGCTTAGTTCAATAATAATTTCAATCGCCGCTTGATTCTCATTATTACGAATCAGTCCAACAATTCCGTTGAGTGTGTTAAAAAGAAAATGCGGCTGCAATTGTGCTTTGAGAGTTTGCAGCTGTGAATGTGCGAGCTGTGCCTTGAGCTGCGATTCACGAAGCGCACGTTCCTGAGATTGTTGAAAATAATTCAAGCTGATTCCGATACCCAAAATAGCCGAATAAGCCATAATTACTATCGGCAAATCATACAAAGAGCGAAAGAAAACAACAATACTGAAATCGTATTTTGCACGCATTTCAGGATATAACGGATACATCATCGAGGTAGTCCACAAACCGTGGTTCATAGCAAAAACTGAGAAAACCAAAAGATGCGCGATGATGGCTTTAAAAATCCCCTTATTTGCAAAAGTGAATTTTCTTTCTATAAACCAAATAAAATGGATGATGATAGCCCAAAAGACTATCCCCAAAATAATCAAGACCGATAACTTAACCCATATATCTCCGATTTGAGAAAGGCGATTTTCGACGAGAAAAGGAATAGTGTTGAGTAAAGCTAAAAATATGGCGAAACCCAAACTGAGGTAAATTCTTAGTTTCCAATTAATTTTTTTGATAGAAACTTCGTTGGTCATAGAAATCATTCAACGGTAAAGTTACTGCGAAAACAATTTTACAGTTGATCTCGAAATTATTCAGCCCTCGATCACCAACTTTTCTTCCCTGGTTTTGTTATTGTAAATATAAATACCTGATTTATCATTGACCTCTTTTTCGTGAACAAAATATTGACCGTCACTAGAGATATTTGAGCCATGGATGACTTTTCCGTCCGCGATTTTTTTGACAGCAGTTCCATCCGGTTTCATCGAATAAAGATTCACCGGACCATCACGCTCGGACATAAAATAAATAGTTTTA
>DAORIL010000290.1:0-7937 GCA_035438525.1 Pyrinomonadaceae bacterium | reverse complement strand
GAGAAAAATGACCAAAATCGCAAAATTGCCTCAGCCAAGTAGTAACCGATTACTTGCCTCTTTACCCATTTCAGAATTTGATCGAATCTTTCCAAAATTGGAACAAGTTGCGTTAAATTATGAGGAAAAAATTTATCAAAGCAATGATGAAATCCACTCTGTTTATTTTCCGATCAGCGGAATAATTTCCTTACTCACATCAGTTGAAAACAATGCAACCCTAGAAGTCGGACTAATCGGGAAAGAAGGAATGGTTGGGATTGAGCTTTTTTTGGGTGTCAAAACTTCAAATATTCAAGCAATTGTTCAAGGGAACGGATTTGCAATGCGAATGAGCGCAGAAGATTTTTTAACTGAATGCGAAAATAGCGGAGCTTTACCCCGGATTCTGCAAAGGTTTTTACATTCCAGATTAACCCAGGTTTCACAATCTGCGGCTTGTTACCGTTTTCATCCGATCGAAGCCCGACTAGCCCGTTGGCTGTTGATGACCGCTGATCGAATGGATACTAATGAATTTCTAATTACACAAGAATTTTTATCGAATATGCTTGGAGTTCGCCGCGAAGCCGTCAATAAATCAGCAGTAGCTCTGCAGCAAGAAAATTTGATCAATTACTCCCGTGGTCACATCTCAATTATCAACCGTCAAGGTTTAGAAAAAGCAACTTGTATATGTTACGAAATTATCAAGAATGAAGAAAAAAGTTTTCCGACAAAGTTAGAATAAAAGTGATTTAAAAAAAGAAATCTTTCCGTGAATAAACTGAAAATCGCACTAAAAAATTTTGACTTGAGTCAATCCGAACCACTTTTGTAATTAAGAAGTTGTTCATTTGCAGACAATATTTTGTATGAACTTAATAAAATTTATTCCTAAAGAAATCCAAAGAATAATTTTAAAAGAGCTTTCAATAATTTAAACTCTCAGAATTTGGTTTTGTAAGTTGAAAAATCGTCGGAGCTACGGTATCCACATGAGGTTTGGTGAGATAAGCATTTGCTCCGGCTGTAAATCCTTTTTGTTTATCTGTTTCATAAGCTTCCCCGGAATAAAAGACAATCGGAGTTTTCGGTTTTAACTCTCTTAATTTTTGGCATAACTCTAATCCGCTTCCCTCGGGAAATCTACCGTCAAGCAAATATAGATCAAAATGCTTATTTTGAGCGGACTGAAATGCCTCATTGACAGAGCGCACTAAGGAAACATCTATCTTTGAAAATCCAAGTAATACACTTAACATATAACCTGAATCTTCGTTATCTTCTACATATAAAACACTTACTCGTTTAGTTAAATTCATAAATCACACCGTCCCTTAAGAATCCTCAAACTTTCAAAACAATCCATTACGTTCATTTTGAGAAGCATAAATTAAAGTGAATTAATTGAGTTTTGCTGATTTCCAATTTGGAATTAACCCATAATCGTTTTAATTTTCTTAAACTTAACAAAACCCAATACCCACTTCCGTGCGTTTCCACACAGAAAATAAAAACCTTATTTACAATAAACCGCTATAAGCGTGATAACACACAGACTATAAATAAATAAAAGTCTAACCTTAACTTATTGTTAGAGATATTGGTAAAAAGAGAGAAAGCACATTCGCGATTTCCATTTACCGATGAACAAGAGGAGAAAGTTATATGACTTTAAGATTTAAACAAATTTATTATTTTGCATTTATTGCATTAGTTTTTACATTAACTACCAGCACTTTTGCCCAAACACGGGCTTACCGAGTTAGTGACCGACAAGTTAAAACGCTGATCAATCGCATTGAAACCAAAACCAATACGTTTCGACAATCCATAGACAGATCATTGGATAACAGCAACATCAACGGAACAAACCGTGAAGATAACATCAATTCTTTTGTCGAGAATTTTGAAAATTCAACCAATTCATTGAAAGATAATTTCAATGTTAATCGCTCAACCAACAATGATGTGCAAGAAGTTTTGAATCGTGCTGTTTTGATAAATCGCTTTATGCAAAACAATTCCTTGAACCGAACAACCCAAAATCAATGGAAATCTATTCGGACTGATTTAAATACTTTGGCAAATTATTATCGGGTCAGTTGGAATTGGAACAACCAAAACAACCAAAATTATCCGAATAATAATCAAAATAATTCATTCGATTCACGGATTACGGGAACCTACCGTCTTAACACCAGTCAAAGTGATAATGTTACCAACACCATTGAACGTGCAATTTCTAACATCAGTTACAACGACAATCAGCGTCAACGAGTCCAAAGCAATTTAGAACGCCGTCTGATTTCACCTGAAATGATGATGATTGAAAAACGCGGTCAACAAATTACGCTTGCCTCGTCCATGGTGTCACAGGTTTCTTTAATAGCAGATGGAGTAACCCGTTCGGAAACTTCGGAAAACGGACGAATGGTGAAAGTTAGAGTTTCATCAAACAATAGTAACGTTTCAATTACCTATGAAGGCGACCGAATGAACGATTATTTCGTTAGCTTTACGCCAATCAACAATAATCAATTACGTATTAGCCGTCGGGTTTATTTGGAAAATCGGAACGAAACCGTCACAATTGCCAGTGTTTATGACAAAACCGACCGCACTCCGAATTGGAATACAAATTATCCGACTTCCTCGAATAACAACCATAACAACAATAACGTCAATAACGTCAATAACTTTATTGTTCCAAACAATACCCGGATGATGGCGACTTTGGATTCTGCGCTTTCTACCAAAACGGCACAAAACAATGACAAATTTACGATGACCGTTAACTTTCCATCACAATATAGCGGCGCAATTATTGAAGGTCGCATAATCGGCGAAAGATCAGGGGTTGTATCTGGCAGAGCCACACTTTCATTAAATTTTGAAACGATTCGCTTGCGTAATGGCAACACCTATCGTTTTGCCGGAATTGTTGAACAAGTTCGCCAACCCAATGGAAATAGCGTGGATGTCAACAACGAAGGAACGGTGCGTGATGGCAGCCAAACCACCAAAACGGCAACCCGTGCCGGTGCGGGTGCGATCCTCGGCGCAATTATCGGAGCCATTGCCGGAGGCGGACAAGGCGCGGCAATTGGTGCCGGAATTGGAGCCGGAGCCGGAGCCGGCTCAGTTGTTTTGCAAGGACGCGATAACCTTGATTTGGCCAGCGGTTCGGAATTTACGATTACTGCAACTGCGCCGGGTAACCTGGCAAACAATCAATAACACAAAAATTGACAAAATTTTTTGAGAATTAAAAGTGTTACGAGTTGAAATTTTATTAAAAATGAACTCATAACACTTTTTTAATTAACTAATTAAGGAGAAATATGCCAAATCAAGATTTTATCGCCACCGGAAAATTAGATAAAAATCAAATCATCACAGTTCCAATTAACAACAATACAATCGAAATACCAAAAGAAAAATGGGCTCAATTCCTCAATGATTTTAGCAAAAGAAGATTTGGCTGGGGAACAAAAGTCGAAGTTTTAGTTGAATCGATCGGAAATCAAATTCTTTCCGAAGGTTTAATTTTGAATGGTATCACCCACGAAAGTAAGGAAAACAGCTGTTTAGTTGAAATTTCGCTTGGCGAAGATGCCGATAATCATCAAACTCATACGATTTCGGAGCCAATTAGTATTGCCTATTTTGTGGAAACCGAATCGCATTTGGGAGTTCTCGAAATTACTGAAGCAAACAATACCAAAACGCGTATCAGTTTGACAAATCCAATGCCTGTTTTTGCCGGGTATGGGTTTTACGAAAACGCATCTGCAATAACTTAACTCCCAAAAAGATTAACGGTCAAATTCAAATTCACCTTATTTTGCAGAAAAAAATTAGACTAAAGTTTAGAAATACGAACAGATTTAAGCGGAAATATTCAGTTCTCAATAATACATACAAAACGTTTATTTCTGCTTAAACTTAAATTATCAAGGAGATTAAAAATGTCAAAACAAACCGATCCTGTTTGCGAAATGCAAATTGAAGAATCAGACGCATTTGGTCAATCGGAGTATGAAGGAAAAATTTACTATTTTTGTTCTGAAACATGCAAAGAACAATTCGATGTGAATCCGAAACCATTTACCCAAAAATCGGAAAACTAAATTTTCCCTTGTGTGCGACACCACACAGACAAAGTGATTTGTTACTCCTAAACTAAGATTACTAAGGAGTTAAACAAATGCTTTGAACAATATCAGATTTATTGTTGGTTCTGTGGACTGTTGGAATTTTTACAGCTCATTGAAAAAAAGCAGCAAGTCAATTTTTGTTTTAATTAACTGTCTCTCTGGCAGTAATCAGGATTTCCAAAATTGCAAAGCGTTTATAAAATTACTTTAATGCAATTTTCCGGAGTTTTCAGAGTATGAAAGTAATTTATTTCGCAAAATATTACATCAAGTTTCGACTAGCGGTTTTATTTGGTCGTCACGAAACCCGAAATCCGTTAGATATGCGTTGGCGTTGGAAGTTTTGGAATTCACAACAAAAAAGATTTCAAATTCGTCTATTTTGAATATCATCAATTACTTAGCTCTTTTTTTTCTCAAAATTTTTATGGTAATTAATGGAAAAAATACCCTTGACAATAACCGATGCATTTCAAAAGGCTTTCAACCAAAATGGGAATAATTCTGCATTTGGTGGGGAGCTTTACAGTGTTGAACGGCTTGAACAATTTGCTGCCGCTTTTGCCTCTGAACAAAAAGAAGTCAATCAACCTAAGACTTTTCAAAAATTACTTCCACGTCTAAAAGATAATCAGAAGGTTTTAGTCGCCGCTTATAAGTTGTTAATCAACAACATTGAGAATGAATCGAGCATTTCACCGGCGGCTGAATGGTTAGTTGATAATTTTTATATCGTTGAAGAACAACTGCTTGAAATTCAAGTAGATTTACCGGTTGGGTTTTATCGTGAATTGCCTAAATTAAAAAACGGTGCCTTTATTGGATATCCGCGAATTTATGCGATTGCAGTTATGATGGTAGCCCACACCGACAGTCGGCTTGAGGTTGAAACATTAGAAAGATTTCTCACTGCTTATCAAAAAGTTACTCCATTAAACATTGGCGAATTATGGGCATTTGCCATCACCTTACGCTTTGCATTGGTTGAAAATCTGCGCCGTTTAACTTCACGAATTATCACTTCCCGTGAAGAAAGGGAAGAAGCGGATTCAATTGCTGATAAACTGATTGAATTAGCCGCTAAGCAGCCTGAAAACGTGCTGCCGATTTTTATTAAACGATTTAGCCGGGTCAAAAGATTTGGAAGTGCTTTTATTGAACAACTTACCCGCCGACTCAGGGATCAGGATTATTCAATCGCCACGGTTTATGAATGGTTGGAAAATCAACTGCAAGAGCTCGACACCAGTATTGAGCGGGTTGTCCAAACCGAATATCAAAACCAAGCAGCAGCACAAATTACGGTCGGAAATATCATTACGAGTATGCGACTGTTGTCAACAATTGACTGGAACGCATTTTTTGAGAAGGTCAGCCTCATAGAAACTATTCTGCAAACTGATAGTATCTATCCCAAAATGAATTTTCTCACCCGCAACCGTTACCGCAAAGTGATTGAACGAATTGCCAAACGCACACAAACGGACGAATTGGAAGTTGCGAAAAGAGTTGTCGAGATTGCCGAAAAAGCACGTCAAAAGGATCCGTTGGACCAAAGACATTCTCATATTGGATACTATTTGATCGATAAAGGTTTGGCTGTAATTGAACAAGAATTTGCCTATCATCCGCATTTTTCCGAATATCTAAATCGGTTGGTTTTAAGATTTCCAACGATTGCATATCTTGGATTGGCAACTTTTCTTACCTTATTATTGGTTACACTTTTGGTCACAACAGCCGCATTTTTCGGGGCAAGCCTGCCGGTTTTAATCGCATTTGGATTGCTTTCGATAATTCCTGCCAGCGATTTGGCTTTAAGTATTGCGAATTGGGATTTTTCGTTGATTATTCCCCCGAGGGTGTTGCCCCAAATGGAAACCACTTTGGGTATTCCCGAAAATGCCAAAACGATGGTGGTTATTCCAACGATATTGTCGAGTGAAGCGGTGGCGGCTGAATTGTTGGAAAAACTTGAAATTTATCATCTTGCCAATAAGGACAACAATATTTTTTTCGGTTTGTTGGGAGATTTTGCCGATGCTTCAACAGAAGAAACAGAAAGGGATTCCGCAATCTTGGAATTTGCTCAAAACAAAATTAACGAATTAAATGACCTTTATTCAAACAAATTTTACCTTTTTCATCGCCGTCGTCAATGGAATGAAAGCGAAGGAAAATGGATGGGTTGGGAACGCAAACGGGGAAAACTCGAAGAATTTAATAGCCTTTTGTGTGGTGCAAAAGATACGAGTTTTTTCGTTGCGACGGCAGAAAATGAATTTCTCAAACAAATAGTTTACGTTATAACGCTCGATTCCGACACGCAACTTACCCGAGATTCAGCGAGAAAACTGATTGGAATTGCCGAACATCCGCTAAATCGCCCATATTTTGACGAAAAACTGCAACGAGTAACGAAAGGTTACGGCATTCTTCAACCGCGAATCAGTATTTCTTTGCTCAGTGCCTCAAGTTCATATTTCACCCGGATCTTATCAGGAAATAAAGGAATTGACCCTTATACAACTGCTTCATCTGATATATATCAAGATCTATTTGCCGAAGGTAGTTTTACGGGTAAAGGATTGTATGTTGTGGACGCCTTTGCGAAATCACTCAAAGATCGGGTAGCGGAAAATACTATTTTGAGCCACGACCTTTTTGAAGGAATTTATGCCCGTTGTGCTTTGGTAACGGACATTGAATTTTTAGACGATTTTCCTACCCATTACAATAGTTTTGTCCAGCGTTCACATCGTTGGGTGCGGGGCGATTGGCAAATTTCAGAATGGATTTTCCCAACCATTAAAAATGCCAGAGGTGAAAAACAGCACAACGATTTATCAATTATTTCACGTTGGAAAATTCTGGATAATTTGCGGCGAAGCCTGGTTGCGCCGACCATTTTTCTCTGGCTGTTGGCGGTTTGGACAATAATTCCGGGTTCGGCTTTTTTCTTTACTCTCTTTATTCTGCTTGAAGTTGGTTTTCCGATCTATGCTCATTTGCAGCAGAATTTGTTGGCACAACCTCGTGGACTGGCTTGGACAAGTCATCTGTGGAGTGTTTGGGGCGATTTCCGCACTAATACCTTGCAAGTTTTATTTTCAATAATTGCTATTCCGAATCAAGCATATTCAAAGCTTGATGCAATAATCCGCACCATTTATCGAAAAAATATTTCCCGCAAAAACCTGCTCGAATGGAAGACAGCGGCGAAAAGTGAAAGTGAAAACCTCCAAAATCAATCTTCATATTTACGCCAGATGTGGGTTGGGATGTTGTTGTCAGTCATTGGCATAATTTTAGTTGTTTGGCTGCGTCCACGGGCTTTACCGATTGCACTTCCCTTTCTGCTTGCCTGGTTCTTATTTCCGATGATCGCTTATCGAATCAGTCTTGCTCCAAAAATTAGACGTTTTCATTTGCCGGAAAAAGATATAAAAATGGCACGGATGATTGCCCGACGAACCTGGCGTTTTTTTGAAACTTTCGTCGGTGACAATGATAATTGGTTACCGCCCGATAATTTTCAAGAAGACCCGGAACCAAAAATTGCACATCGAACTTCGCCGACCAATATCGGTTTACTTTTGCTTTCAACCATTTCTGCTTACGATTTTGGCTATATTGGCACGCTGGAACTTTCCGAAAGGCTTGGTTTTACTTTTGGAACACTGGAAAAACTCGAAAAATATCGCGGACATTTTTTTAATTGGTATGATACTCAAACGCTGGCACCACTCAATCCGCGTTATATTTCTACGGTTGACAGCGGAAATTTAGCCGGAC
>DAORIL010000289.1:0-7958 GCA_035438525.1 Pyrinomonadaceae bacterium | reverse complement strand
GGGCGGAATGCGAGACGTTTTGGAGGATGAAAAGACGGCAATTCTCTTTGAAGCGAGCAACGATTATGATTGTCGTCAGGCGATTGCGAAAGCTGCCGAATTATCAACCGAAAAATATCAAGAATTGACTAAAAACTGTCTTGAACTAGCCAAAGAATATAATCAGCAGGCGGAAGCCGAACGTTATTTGCAGATTTTTAGCGAAACTATCAAAAAATGGAGTCATTATGCTTAAACTTAAAAATATTTCATCAATCTTTTGCGTCTGTTTAGCCTTTATTTTACTGGTTTCAGCCTGTAAAAACGGCTCAACAACTGAACCCAAATCGAATCCGCCTAAAACCGAAACAAATTCCGCTCAAACCTCTCCAACCGGAAGCAATTATGCAAACAAAGTTAAGGTTAAAACTAGTGATGACAAAGATGTGGTCGAAATAAAATTCGACGGCGGCGGCACAAAGATCGAATTTGACGGCAAAACTATCAAAAGTGAATCCAAAGATGCCGATAAACGTAAATATTTTGACGCAAAAGGTTCGCAGATCTGCGAAGTTAAGTTGAAAGACGCGGATGGTTTCAAAGTTCGCACCACTGACGGAAAATTATTGTGGAAAGTTAAGATTGACAACGATAAAATCAAGATCAGCGATAATGAAGAGAATCAAAATGCGTTTGAATTAGTAAAAAAGGATGATGGCGCAAAAATTGAGCAAAATGAGAATAAACTCGGTGAAGTTAAGTTCTACAAAGACCGTCAAAAGGTCAAAGTAAAAGATTCTGCCGACAAAGAACTCTTTGATTCCAACACCGACAAATATTCGGTTTCGTATGGAGTCCTTGTTTTGGATAAAATTCCGGTTGAACTGCGGTATGTGATTATGGCTGAACTTTTGTCGAGAAATTTATAAAGTAAATGGCGGAAACGCGACTGTAAAGGAGCGTGTAGCTTTCGTTGATTGACACACTTCCTCACAATCGTGTTTCTGCCTTGTAATCTGATGAATCTTTATTATGCAATGGGCGGCGGACTCGGACATTTAACCCGTGCTGTCGCTTTTTTGCGTGGTTTGGTCATTGAAAACGATTCAATTATTCTCTCGTCTTCTCCTTTTTTGACGGATAAACGCGTTGTTGGAAATATCAGAACGATTCTGGTTGAAAAGAGTCTGGAAATTGACCGCTCGGAGTATCAAAAATATCTGCAAAACCTCTTTGCCGAAATAAAACCTCAAAAAATCTTTATTGATTCCTTTCCGATTGGAATTATCGGCGAATTTGTCGGCTTTGAATTCGATGAGTCCGTTGAAATAAATTATCTTGCCCGACATTTGCGCTGGAAAAACTATTCGGCATTGATTGATGCAGAACTTCCCCGATTTGATAAGACTTTTTTGTTAGAAAACTTAGAAAATGAGCATCTGAATTTTGTTGAAACCGTTTCGCAGCAAATTATTGCATTTGATTTAACTTATCCTGCGCCTGATTTATCGCCAAAAGACTTTGAAATTTATCAATCCATTCTGGACACCAAATTTCCCTTCTGGCTTATCGTTCATTCCGGAGAAGAATCTGAAATTAGCGAATTGGTTGAGTTTGCCGCCGAAATGCGCGAGATTGAAGCGGTTGAAACCAATTTGATCCTGATTTCACCGACCGAGTTTTCAACTACAATCAAGAATTTCTTTCAATTCGATATTTATCCCGCGTCTGTTTTATTTCAAAAGGCGGAAAGAATCTTTTCAGCGGCGGGGTTTAATGTGATGAAACAAACTGAGCCGTTCAAAGACAAACATTTCTTTATTCCATTCGAGCGTCGTTTTGATAATCAGTTTTGGCGGGCGAAAATAAAGCGGGAAAGTCTCAACAAAGCCTAAAAACTTGGCAGTTTTACCCAAATTTGTTATATTGAAAGCATCTTTTCTATAGTTTATGACTTCGCGCAGTATCGCCAAACTGAGACCCGTCATAACCCGCCCAAATCTTTTCGGCGGAGACTAATTTTATTACTCAAAGATCGTAATTCTTGAAGCGTCGAAAGCCATTTCGACTTTGTTTTTTATTTTTAAGAGATATTGAGGAAAAAATTTATGAAACCGACCACAGATTTACAAAAACCAGTTATTAAAACAGAATTGCCGGGACCGAAAGGACGTGAAATTATTGCAGCTGATGCCAAATATGTCACGCCGAGTTATCCACGTCCCGATTACAAATTAGTTGCCGAAAGCGGTGCAGGTGTTTGGATCACAGATGTTGATGGAAACATCTTTTTGGACTGTAATGCAGGCGTTGCTGTCTGCTCAACCGGGCATTGTCACCCCGAAATTGTCGAAGCAATCACGCGACAGACCGAAAAGCTCATCCATATGTGCGGAACAGATTTTTATTATCGTCATATGCCCGATCTGGCGCAGAAATTGGACGAAATTGTTCCGATCGAAGGCGCAACCAAAACGCATTTTGCCAATTCGGGAGCGGAAGCGGTCGAAACCGCGCTGAAAGTTGCAATGCACCACACGGGACGGCAAAAATTTATCTCGTTTTTTAGTTCATTTCACGGCAGAACTCTCGGCGCATTGAGCTTAACTTCTTCGAGAGCCGCCCAACGCAAAGGATTTATGCGGCAGGCGCTCGATGTTATCCACGTTCCGTATCCAAACAAGTTCCGACATTTTGCCAATAACCAACCAACAGATGAAGAAACCATTACGAAAGACTGTTTAGCCTGGATCGAAGAGAGAATTTTCAAAACGACGACTCCGCCCGAAGAAGTTGCGGCGATTGTCATCGAAGCTGTCCAAGGCGAAGGTGGTTATGTCCCTGCACCAAAAGGTTTTCTCCAAGCAATTCGCAGAATTTGCGATGAACACGGAATCGTTTTGATAGTGGACGAGGTTCAAAGCGGAATGGGGCGCACCGGCAAGATGTTTGCCATTGAACATTCGGGTGTTAAACCAGATGTGATGTGTTTGGCAAAGGGTATCGGCTCGGGATTGCCGATTGGTATCTGTATTGCCAAAGATTCCATCATGAATTGGGGCAAAGGCGCACATGCTTCGACCTTTGGCGGAAATCCGGTCTGTATTGCTTCTGCTCTAAAGACGATTGAATTATTAGAAAACGGTTTGGTCGAAAATGCGAGAGAAGTTGGTGCATATTTGGAAGAAGGATTGAACAAACTGAAAGATAAATATGATGTTATCGGCGATGTGCGCGGTTTTGGGATGATGTTGGGCGTGGAATTCGTGACTGACGGCAAAACGCTCGCACCTGCACCCGAATTACGCGATAAAGTTGAAATGGCTTGTTATGAACGCGGTCTGATTATCCTCGGCTGCGGAAATAATTCGATTCGCTGGTCACCGCCGCTGATTTTGACGAAAGAAAATGTCGATGTTGCGTTGGAAATCTTTGATGAGGCGATCAAGGCTTCGATTTAGTTAAATTTTTAGTTGCATAAAGAAAAGGATTTCTCTACTCTCGCAAGAAATCCTTTTCACATCGGGATAAGAATGCAGTTTATTCTTATCTATTAGCTTTTTAATTACAAAAACTAATTTCCCGTTGTTGCTGATGAGTTTTTATTTGCCGAATCGCGCAAAATTTTAACTTTATCGTGCGCTGATTGAACAGCTTGATATTGTTTATGCACAACACTTAAAACATTTGCAGGCAAATTCTTTTCAGCGGCATCTTTATAATAGCCTTTAGCAATATCTTCTCCGCGTTCTGCTTCATTGAGAATGGCAGCATCATTATTTCCGGTGATAGCTGACTTAAGATCGATCCAACCACGATGAATTGCGCCTGAAATACTTCCTGAATTTTCGGGATCACCACCTAATTCTCTAACTAATGTTTGTAATTCACCGACAAACTGTGCGCGTTGTTGGCTAAATTCATAAAAAGTTGTTTTTAGATCAGAGTTTGTGACGCCTTCAGCTGACTGCTTATAGCCTTCCTGCCCGTCCTTGCAGGTTTCGATCAAACCATTCAAGGTTGAAATTACATCGTCATTGCTGAGCATTGTATTTTCGGCTGTTTCAAAATTATCATTCATAATTGGTGCTGTTATTTCGCTAATCATATTTCCCATACTCCTTGTAATTGTAAATAGAACCTAAAGTTAAGTTCCGATTTTGTAATTTTTACTTATACAATCTGCGTGCCAAACCCATTTAGCCCATAAACACAACGACTTAGCAAAATATTGTTTTCAAGTGTAAGGATTACGAACACAAAAGGCTGTATCAATTTATTGCGCTTCCGCTTTTAGATCGATTTTGACTAACTCTTTAATTATTTTTTGTTAGATGTTGATAGATCAGACTGATTTTGTTGAAAGAAAAGGTTACTGTCGAATTGAAAATCGTTGATGGACACAGAACAAACTCAATGACAGACGTTTCCTGCCGCTGTCACATTAGAATGCGTGGTTAGAATAATAAAATTTCTGCGGACGTTTGGTTTCTAGGCTAAAGACTTAAAGAGAAAACTTCTATTTAGGAGAGTTCTGCTTTATTTTTGTGTCTTTAGCCTATTTAAGGGAATTTTTATCTGATTTTTGCACTTATCAATCAATTAACTTAGCCGATGGAGCAAAATTTGTTAGGCAGAAACAGGTTTTGTTTTTCGTAAAAGTTATTTTTTGTTATTAGGTTTCTCTGAATTCTCTTCATTCATAAATTTTAATAATTCAGGAACCATTTTGTTTATCATTTGATCTAATTTATTATCGTTTACTATCAGCTCAGAAGTTTTTAAATACTTCTTTTTGAGTATTTCAAGAATATCTTCGGTATCCGTAATGACTTTATCTAATCTAGCAAGTGCCTGATGGATTTTTTCCAATTGCATGACAGGCGCATAGTTTAAAAGTCGTTCTAATTTATCCCGCTGGTCTATGTATTGGAGCAATTTAACGAATTCTTGACGAATTTCCGCCTCAATCTCTTCCAGATTTTCAAACATATTATTAATTATGCGGGGGCTAGGGCTTCCTTTTTTTGAATTCTAAGAATGTTGGGGGGATAACTACTTTTATAGAACACAAAAAGATTAAGGTCAAGTTTTTTTGAGTTCATCTAAATTTTGAGAGAACAGGGGGTTATCTGTGGAGACTCCCGGAAAAGATTTTTCTCTCGCTCTGCTTTTATCTTTCTCTAGCGGATTATTTAGAAGAACCGCCTATCGGTTATTTCGGCTCGGTTGCGTCGCGGTTGCGGGTGGTAGTTTCGACATTTGAAGCGGTTGTCCACGCCGCGAGCTTACCGACGTTGTGACGATAGACATTTTTGACCACCGTATCTAAAATGCGGACAGCTTGCATCCCTTGACGGATTTTTTCACCGATTTCGGCGGTGGCTTCGACGTGAGTGCCTCTGGCGGAGGTTGGGGCAGAGAGAGTTCCTTCAAAAGCGGTGATGTTTTCGCTCAGTTCATCTACAAAATCAGCGTTTAACCCGTAGCGGATAAAGTCTGTTTGATGTGAATTGATGGCTGTCAGAAATGCTTTTGCCGTAGCGATAAGTTTTTGGTCGTTTGAACCCCGCGCAAGCCGGAATTGTTCGGAAATTCCGGCAAATTCATACTCCATAGCTTTAGCTGTCCGGGAAATATCCGTCACAGATTCGCGCAGATTCTCCCGCGCAGTATCTTTGCTGACATAACTGAGCCGAACTTCCCCCATTCCGCCTGTTTGCTTTGTTGCCAGTTCATCAACTCTGATAAGCACATTGGTAATTATCATAAATTGTGCGGCGCCGATGCTTCCTGTCGGAAAATCTACGGCATTATCCGCCCCAAACTGTCTGACCTTATTAAACATATAGCAACGATTTCTATCTCGATTATTCATTGTGTTTTTACTCCTATCTTTTTTATGTATTTACCCCTTGTTAAACTGTTTTGAACTATTTCTGACCGAACAGACCCTTTGTTAGCTTGCGCAGACTAATTTTCACTCTGCACAGACTCATTTTCATTCTGCACAGACCAATTGTTGCTGTGCAGAGAGTCGCTGCCGCAGTGAATAGAGTCAATCCCGGCTGAATTAAGTCGTTGAAACAATGTATTAGGTCTTTGTTAGACTGAATTCTCCGGTTTTGTCTCCGAATTATTTAATTTGTTGGGGGATTTCTCTGTTTGGGGGGGGAATTTATTCGATTGTTTATATAAACAAACACCTACGAGACCTTATCACGATACTTAATGGGAAATTGTTTTAATTTTTCCATAATAATGAGCCTCTATGACCTCATTTATTCCGGCAAATTCATCAGCAAGTTCTTTTAATGTTCCAATGTTTGACACATCAATCTCGAACGAAGTGTTGTCACTCTTTTTGCTCATCTCTAAGGCTTGTTCAAGTATATTTCCGGTCATTACCAGCAGAGTTTCGCTAATTTCAATAGCTGCTTCAAGTATTTTTATAGAAGTCCGAAGGCTTTTTTGTTCTTGGACCGGGGAAATTTTCAGTATTTCGACAAATTTATCACGACGTTTAATCAAATCAAGTAATTGTTCAGATTGAAAACGATATTGTTCTTCTATTTCTTGCAGAGTTACAGGCATTTTATTATTTGTGGAGGGGCTTTGTTTTCTTATATTTATAAAACAGATTAAATTACAGGTCAAGACTTATTTTTACCGCTTTCAAGATATTTCTTGGTGTCCGTTTTCCGTTGTGATAAATTTGTAAATTATAGAACAGCGAAAACTTTGAGGACTTTGATCGTTAGTGTTTCCGATTTTGGTGATAGTTTTATCAATATTTCTGGTGCAATAGTTTTTGATAATAATAATGAGGTTTTAGGAGCTTATGAAGGTCAGACTTTTAATGATCGGAGGGTTGTTTTTATTCCTTTTGGCAGGTTGTCAGGCAATTCTTTCGCGTTTACCGCAGGCAGCCGAAGACGCGGCAATCGCAGACCAAAAGAAAGGCTATGAAAGCTATCAATTTAAAGACTTTAAGATCACCTGTTCCAAAAAAGTAGAGATTTCGGCTGCCGAAAAAGCTAATGGAGCCTCGGAAAAATGGTGTTTGCGCCTCGAATATATCTTTCAGCGTCCCGGTGAAGATAAATGGCAGGATGCCGATAACACCTGGAACGGGATAATGTATCAGGACAAAGCGATGGGCAAGATCTTGCTCAATACTAATGGTGTTTGGGCAACGAAAAGCGAAGATAAATTTTGTAAATGTGTCGAAAAATAGCGTTTAACGTCATTAATATGATTTTTAAGCCAATTAATTTTTTGTTATCTGTATAATGTTCTTTTTAAGGAGAAATTAAAGTGAAACGTCGAGATTTTTTAGCTACTTTAACTGCGGTGACAGTTGCGTCAACTCTAACTGTCAAAGGTTTTCCGTCAATTATCGGTAAAGCAAAACCGCGTGAGTTTCCGCCTTTGCCGTATGCCGAAAACGCTTTAGTGCCTGTCATTTCCGCGCAAACGGTTAACATTCATTACAATCGTCATCACAAAGGATATTTTGATCCTGTCAACAAATTAACGGAGGGAACGCCTCTGGCGGAAGCGTCTTTGGAAGAGATTATGATGAAAACTTACAAAGACAAAGCCAATTTGAACAGTCCGAGCCTCTTTAATATGGCGGCGCAGGTCTGGAATCACACTTTTTACTGGAATAGTCTGACGCCAAACGGAGGCGGCGCACCAACCGGCAAAATGTTGGACAAAATCAAAGATTCTTTCGGTGATTACGATACTTTCAAGAAACAATTGACCGATGCTTCGACCTCAACCTTCGGAAGCGGCTGGAGCTGGCTGGTGGCCGACCAAAAAGGCAAGCTTTCCGTAGTGAAAACCGAAGATGCCGACAATCCGATGACGGAAAAACTCAAACCGCTCCTGACCATTGACGTTTGGGAACACGCTTATTATCTGGATTACCAAAATAAACGTGCCGATTATGTCAAAGCGATCATTGAAAAGCT
>DAORIL010000288.1:0-7963 GCA_035438525.1 Pyrinomonadaceae bacterium | reverse complement strand
TAAAGGAATGCCTTGGGCAGATGATCCAAACAGTTCGGCACCGGTTCAGTATGTAATTGCCATTTCACCGGATATGAAAACTGTGGTTGCAGTGTTAGATAGTGTCCCGACAACTGAAACTACTTTTCGTTCTCTAAAATTGCGTCTAATTGATACTGAAACCGGAAAAATCGAAGACCGAAAAGTAAATTTCTCAGAAAATACCTGGCTTCACGATCACGAAAATCCGCATGACGATTTTCAACCACCGCCATCACCTTCCAAAAAGTTTGTGTGGGAAAAAGGGGCAGACGGAAAGGATAAAATCAAAGTGCCCGCGCTCCTTGAAAACATCGAAGTAAAGGATAAAAAAACAAAATGACAAATTTTATAAATCTATTTTTAAGTTTTGGGATCTGGTTATTTGTTTTCGGTGGTTGCTGTGCCAATGAAACCCAATACGAAGAAAGAAAAAGCGGGCGGTTAAAATTTATCAAAACTCTACATTACGGCAGCGTTGGCACCCATGGAAGCCAGGGTTGGTATGTCAGCGACCGTAATTTTTACATCAATGACAAAAGTTGGAAACCACCCAACATTTCAAACGTAAAGGATGACATCTCCGATTGTGAACCAAGCCCGAATCCCGAAGTCGAAGTTTTGAAATGCACAAGTTTCAAGGATTTGAAAGACACGACCTATATTTTACGAATTTCCGAAAACAATCCGGTTTGGGAAACTGTAATTTCCGGCAATTATCAAAGCAACAAAAATAGCGGCGAATGGGTCAATGATGGTAAATTTTTGCTTTTTAAGGATTTTTATTACAATGTCCAAAACAGCGAAAAAATCGAAATCAAAGGATTGCCTGATTTTCCTGCAAACCGTTTTCGCGCAACTTCGCCTGATTTGTCGGTGATTTTATATGAAGGCGATTGTTTCTATGCGGATGAAGTAACCGCTGAGGTTGATGCCAGACGAATTGCAACCTGCAATGATTCGAACAAAAATCGAGAATTAAAATTGTCAACATTTTGGCTGGTCGGCATTAAAACCGGCGAAACGAAAATTTTTCGTTTAAGCCGTGAAAAATATGATTGGCTCTATTACGATTCAGGAAAATCCTATAATCAGGATGGCTGGCTTAAATTTTTTCAAAAACAACTTGTTTGGGAAAAAGATAAAGATGGCAAATATCAATTGATTTCGCCAAAAGAAGAGCCGATTAAGCCAAAAGAGGAACCGTCAAAGAAAAAATGAAACATTCAAAACTTGGAATTTCATCAACAATTTTAGCAGTTTCAATTTGGATTTACTTGGTAATTTTGACTTCACTTTTTTTCAAAACCGACTATTTTGCCAAAATTTTTAATTTACTTTTTTCTTCAAATCAAAGCGGAATGGTTGCAGGAATGGGGGATTTAGGAACTGCAATTTTGGTTTTGCTGGTTTTATTTTTCTTAATTCCTTTCATCGGACATTTGCTGGGAATAATTTTAGGGCTGGTTGGAACTTTTACCAGAACCAAAAAACGGCTATTTGGAATAATTGGTCTGTTTTTGAACGTTTTTCCGTTTATTTTATTATTTGTTTTATATTTGATTGGAAATAGTTAAGTTATGAGAATAAAAAAACTATCTAAGTTGATTTTGGTAATTGGTTTACTGGGCACAAATATGGCTTGCAGTCAGGTTGTAAAAGAATCAAATGTAAATGCCAAAAATACAATTCAAGTTCAAACAAATAAAAATACGGTTGTAAATCAAACGACTTCAAATTCAATTCCAAATGTTACGGAGGAGGATCAAACCGAAAAATTTAATAAATTTTTTAGCGGTTCGATCGGCGATGAAACTGGCGAAAATGCCAAGGTTTTTCCATTTCAAATGCGATTGCAGCGCAACGGTAAGCAACTTTCGGGCAAATATCGTTATACCAGTTCTAAATCTGATATTTTGCTCAATGGAACGATTGACGACCAAAATAAATTCGTTTTAAGTGAATCTGTCGATGGAAAAAACACCGGAAAATTTGAAGGTAGTTTAGAAAATGATGGGGAGGACGGTTTAAAAATGTCCGGCACCTGGACTAAAGCCGGAACCGAGGATTTTGTTGGATTTTCAGCCGATGAAATAGCTCTAGAAATGTCAGGTGATGTTTATTTTCAAAATCAGACCATCAAAGAAAAAACAAATGGAAATGATATTTCGATAAGTTACCCGCAATTTGTCGGGGGAAATTTTACTGCGCTTAATTTGGCTTTGAAAAATATTGCCTTGCAATATCAGAACGAATTTAAAAAAGGCAAACCCGAAAAAGGCGAAGAAAACTACCTTGAATCGGGTTACACGATTGAATTTGCCAACGACAATATTGTCTCAGTCCAATTTGGTCAAGAATCTTTTTCAGGCGGAGCACATCCGAATCATTCATCACAAACTTTAAATTTTGATTTAAAGAACAATAAACCGATAAAGCTTGCAGATCTATTTAAACCAAATTCAAAATATCTCCAAAAATTATCCCAACTTTCCAAGGAAGGTTTAGGCGATAATCTCCAGTTTGAAGAAGGAATTGCACCAGTAGCAAAGAATTTTTCTGACTTTTTAATTACTAAAAAAGGACTTTTGATTCTCTTTGACGAATATCAGGTTGCACCCTACGCAGCCGGTCCGCAGGAAGTCTTGATTTCGTATGCCGACCTTAAAGAATTTTTGATAAAAAATGAAATTTACGGGATTCATTAAAATCAATTAACTTCACTATTTTCAACAGTTTCACCGCAATTCACCAATTTTCACCAAAGATTTCACCGAAATTGAACGACTTTTCACGCCTACAAATGGGAGGATTGAGTCATTGAAAGCGAAGACAAAGTTTTCAACAAATAAATTAACATCGGAGAAAAAATAAAATGTCAAAAGTTAAATTAGGTGATGGAGCATCGTTAGAATCATATTTAAGAGGAAGAGGTCCGGCAACCAAGTGCGATTGTAAGGGAGCAGATGTTGGGATAATTTTGTCATCATTAGTGATGGCTCATTCAAATTTATATTATCTGTATAACGGACCACGTTGCGAACATGGCGAACCAATTAAATCTGCAACAGTAGCCTATATCGTTGAAAACTATTACGAAAATTCAATAAAAATTAAAGGCAAAGCAAACATTCAAGGTTGGCTTAACCAAATGATGAAAGGATCCGTGGCACTTGTCTTTTTTCGCTCAAATGGAAGAAATGGGGGTAGTGCGCTTGATTTATATCTGGGGCATAAACTCTGGATGGATTCCGGGGTTGCAGAAGAAGCAGATGAAATGTGGGTTTGGTGTATGGGAAGTCCGCTTAAATCTCTGAAAAAACAAGGACATAAAAGCCATCGCAAAGCAGTTCATGTTTTTTAATCAAAATTTAAAGGGCGCAGTCGGTTAAAAGAACTTTTCTGCGTCCTTATTTTTAAGCTCTCAAAACAAATTTATAATGCAAAAATTACCCCAATCGCGGACAGAAAACATATTAATCCAGGAATCAGGCAAAGAATTACTGATTTACGATTTAATAATTAACCAGGCCTATTTATTAAATGAAACCTCAACAATTGTTTATCGATCTTGTGAAAATCAAATTAGTATTGAGGAACTGAAATTAAATAAATTATTTACTGATGAAGTGATTTTTTATGCACTTGACCAGTTAAGAAATTTAAAACTAATTGAAGGTGAAAAAATACGTTCAAATTCAGGATTAAACCGACGTGACGTTATCAAAAAAGTTGGTTTGTCATCGATGATTGCTTTACCAATGATTTCAACATTAATTGCACCAACCGCAGTAAATGCACAATCGTCCTGTAATAGTGGGCTCGAAGGAGGCTCTCCCGGAACTATGACAACGGCTTCAGTTGATACGGCAGTTCAACCTTTTACTGATTGCTACCTGATTGCAGCAGCTAAATGCCAAAGCTGCAATTTTACTCAGGGTTCTGGTGGTGCCGGAGGTGGCGGAAGCACGATTTTCAACTGCACGGTTGTTTGTGCTTAATTTTAGGGAAAAAAAACGGAGGGGTAAAATTTTGAAACCAAAATTAATAAAAAATCTTAGCCAAAAAATTTTAATGGTATTTGCTGTGCTTGGGTTTATGGCTTGCACTAAAAATGACTCAAAAATTGTGGGGACGTGGGAAAATGTAGATAAAAGGATTACGGCAATTGAAACCTTTTCAGCAAACGGACACTATACCCTGACGTCTCCAATAAATCCCACAACCTTTACAGGGGAATATACGATCAAAAACAACAATCTGCAAATTGATTTTTTGAATGAAAAAGGTAAAAAAATGTTTGATAATAAGTATAAAATTATTGAACTTACCGACGATTCCATGGTGCTGGAATTGCAGGACGGAACAAAAATGAGTTACCGAAAGCGGAAATAATGTGATTACAATTGAGTTTATTTTGAAAATGAACCGGTTATTTTGAGCAATGAAAATACCTTTTTTGATTTTATTAAGTTTGTTGGCTTTTTCCGGATTGGCTTGTGGACAATCGGCCAGGATAAAAAAATCGGCTGATTCACTTGCTTGGAACCCTTCGCGAACTTGGGTTTATTTTGTCGGTTTACTGGAATGGCAGGACAAGGATAAATTTGGCTCATTCCCGCAAAAGAATCGTCGTGATGAGATTTTGCTTAATGTTTTAAGACAAAAAGGAGTTCCGGAAAGCCAAATCGTTTATTTGAAAGACAATGCTGCCACGATTGAAAAGGTTAAAGATTCATTTCCAAAATTTTTGCAGCGGTCAAAAGATGGCGATACTGTTATCGTTTATTTTTGCGGACACGGTTACAAAACGGACGAGAACAAAACGACTTATTTGGCAACTTACGATGTCAGCAATAAAACTCAGGGATGGCGAACTGATACGATTCCGGCTGATATTGAAAAATATTTTAAAGGCTCAAATGCCATAATCTTGGCTGATAATTGTTATTCCGGCGCGTTAGCCGAGGATGTTAAAAAATTATCAAATCCGCGTGTTTCTTATGCTGTAATGGCTTCGACACATTTTAATTCGTTTTCAACTGCCAATTGGACTTTTACCGAATCCTTAATTTACGGATTTCGGGGTGATTCATATTTTGATGAAAACGGTGATGGGAAAATTACGCTGGCGGAACTTCAGGAAAACGCCGAAGAAGATATGTTATTTGGAGAAGAACAGGTTGCGGAATTTGAAGTTAATGGGAATTTCACACCAAACAGTATAATTTCATTAGCAAACAAAAGAAATTCTTCAAAAAGAATCGGTGAGCATATTGAAGCCTACAGTGTTGATGGATGGTATAAAGGCTTTATCCGAGACGAAAAAGATGGAAAATATCAGGTTCGTTATTATGGATATGAAGAATCGGATGACGAATGGGTTGCGCCGGACAATATTCGCTCGGCTAAATTAACTCAATATCCTGTTGGTGCAAAAGTAAATGTTAATTGGCTGGGGAAATGGTTTGTTGGAACGGTTTTAGAGATTAAAGGCAGTTCTCATTACATCACCTTTGACGGATTTGGGAAACAATGGGATGAATGGACGCCTTCCAAACGAATCAAGGAAATCTCGGCCACGGAATTAGCGAATTCAAAGTTGGAGTTCAAAGCTGGCGATTTAATCGAAGCCAGAGATTCGCGAAAAATTTGGTATAGATCAAAAATTCTGGCGGCGGATAATGGAAAATACAAAGTCCATTTTTTCGGCTGGAGCGAAAAATGGGACGAATGGGTGACACCGGATCGGGTCCGAAATTCAAACGACTATGACTTTGGTCGAGAAGTCAATGTTATTCAAAATGGTGTCTGGTATAAAGCAATTTTAGTTGATTCCCGCTACGGTGAACGGCTTGTTTCCTATATTGGCTACAACGAAGACGAATGGGTCAAAGATGAACGGATCCGCGAACTGAATTCGTCGGTTTGGAGTTCAAACCGTTATGGTAAAAAAGTAGAAGTTTTATCCAAAGGAAAATGGTATCAGGCACGAATTTTAGACCAAAGAAATGGAGAATTTTATATTCATTACGAAGGTTACAGCGACAGTTGGAATGAATGGGTAACAAGTTCTCGGGTGCGTGAAATCCGTTAAAAGGGGCAAAATTTCAAAAAGAGTATGGAACAATTTAACATTAACAATTTAACCCTCAGAATTTCAGACAACATCAATTATGTTTGGATTTTGCTGCCTCAACAAGTAAGTCGTGAAGAATTTGCGACAATGCTTGGGAATGCAGAGTTTCATTCCCTTTTGGACCAGCATAATGTCAAAAATGTTCTTGTTGATTGTAGTAATATGTGGAGTTTTGGAATACCCGAAATGTCTGACTTTTTAGATACGGATTTTACTTCACATATGGGTAAAATCGGAGTGCAAAAAATTTCGGTAATCGTCAATGAAACTGTGCTTTCGATGATGTCTTTTATTTTCCAAACTATAGAGCAAAATCACACTGAGGTTTCGGCCCAAATTCGATTTTTTGACAGTTCAAAATTCCATGAATCTTTTGAATCAGTAAGTTGGTTTTAAAAAATTATGAAAAAAAGAATCTTATTGTTGAAGTTAATAATTTTGGCGTTTTGTGTCAGCGGGATTTTTGCGCAGGAAGAAGCGAATTGCGGTATCCACGGATATGTAATTGATAAGGATCCAAAAGGGTTGAACGTGCGAAATCAACCGAATATCAACGGAAAAGTCATTGCCAAATTACCGCACAAAAGCAATGACGACGATGACATTGTGATGGTTTATATCACGGGTTATTCAAATGGATGGGTAAAAATCGCACAGGCAGAAACTGTCGGCGGTGGAAGTGTTTTTGATGATATTGGCTGGATTTCCGCCAAAATGGTGGTAACTGGAACTAAAGGAAGTGAGAGTTATGATAAGCCTGCCCCGCTTTACGCCCAAGCGAACACCAAAAAGAAAATCGGAACAATTCCAAGCGAAGTCGAGGTTCAAATTGCAGGCTTTACCTGCGGCTGGGTCAAGGTGATTTACAAAGGGAAATCGGGTTGGATTCGTGATGCAAATATTTGCGGCAGTCCCGTAACTACGTGTAATTAAATGGCTTTTGAAATAAAGAAAACGGCTAAAATTTTGTTTCTGGTGCTTTTAACCTATTGCCTTTCCGCTTGTTTTTTTAGCAGGGAAACAAAATTTGCATCAGATGCGCCAATAAAAAAACTTGTTTCCTTCTTTCCAACCGGTTTAATTTATCAATCTTCACCTGATGAAAAAATTATTATTGGTAAAAAAAATATTTCAGCTGCAATTTTTGAAATAAGTGGTTTTGAAAGGGAATCAGGAAAAAAACTTTGGCAATTACCGTTTGTTGGCGAAGTTGTTGGGGAAACTGAAAAGCAGATTTTAATTTTTGAAGAAAGCACAAATTCAGTTCATTTCATTAATCCCAATGACGGACAAATTACCCGAAAAATTTCGCCTGCGCCTTTGCCGTTGTCGAGCAAAACCACTTTAGAAAGTGGAATGGCTTTTACTGATGAGCTTTACTTAACTACCAAACCGCTTTACGGACAAGTGTTTGCAAACGGGAAAATTGATGAATCATGGAAAATCGGTATCACCGCTAAAATCTGGGAAAACAATGAAGAAAAATGGTTTGTGCCGCCGGTTAGGCAAATTGTAATTATTGAATACAAACCTGTTATTTTAGGCGAAAAAGTATTGCTCATTAATACTCGTCAAAAAATCGGAGGACCGCATTCTTATCAAAATGTTTCGCTCAAAACGGGTGAGGAATTATTTCGCGCAGATTCAGAAGGGGAGTTTTGTTACCTCGGCAAAGGTTATTTTATGGAACAAACATCGGGTTTTGTCCGACGAATTGATCCCAACACTAATAAAGACATTTGGCGGATCGAGGCTGATTTTACCAATGCCAGCGTATCTTCAATAAATAATCAAATTACGATTTCG
>DAORIL010000287.1:0-7971 GCA_035438525.1 Pyrinomonadaceae bacterium | reverse complement strand
TTATCGGTGATCTGCTATACAGTTTGGCTGTTTCGGGTTTTATTTATCCGATCATTGGGCATTGGGCATGGGGACCTGACGGTTTTCTCGTCACGATGGGTGGCGATGGGTATTTTATGTCATCGTTGGGAATGAACTTTCATGATTTTGCGGGTTCAACTGTAGTTCACACTATCGGCGGATTTATTGCGCTTGCCGGAGCTATTGCTCTCGGACCACGTCTGGGACGAGTTTTCAAACGTGATGGAGGCGGACCGATGCCACCCCACGATTTAACTATTGCTGCCGCAGGTGGTTTAATTTTGTGGTTCGGTTGGTATGGATTTAATCCTGGCAGCACCCTTTCGGCAATGGATTTTGAAGGCGTTGGTCGGGTTGCCGCCAATACGACTTTAGCTGCTTGCTCAGGGGCTTTATTATCTATGCTTTATGCCTATATTTCATTAAAAAAATGGGATTTGGGTGCAACAGTTAATGGATTTTTAGCCGGATTGGTGGCAATTACCTGTCCTTGTTATTGGGTAAGTCCAACCGGTTCGATAATTCTTGGCGGAATTGCCGGAATCATTGTAATTGCGGGAACTGAGTTGCTCGAATGGCTCAGAATTGATGATCCGATTGGCGCAGTTCCGGTTCACGGTTTTTGCGGAATCTGGGGAACTCTTGCACTTGGATTATTTGCCACCGGCGAATTTGGAGTAACAGGTTCAATTGCCCCAGATCATTCAGCCCCGTTGACCGGATTATTTTACGGCGGAGGCACCACGGTTTTAGAAGCACAAGCAGTCGGCAGTTTAATTGTGACAGCAGCGACCTTTGGGTCAGCGATGGCAGTAATGTATGCAATTAAAGCTGTTGGATTACTTCGCGTCTCCGAGCAAGGTGAACTGGAAGGTTTGGATATTCACGAACACGGAGTTTCGGCCTATCCTGAATTTGCGGTGGCTGATGCCCCTTTTTCCGGTTTCCAAAAACCTATTTCAAACGAGTCAACAATTAGTGACGGAATCCTTCCTGAACCACAAAAGGCTTAAAATTTAAAAAATAAAATTCCGCTTGTTACTAGCTTTGGTCGGCAACAACAAGCGGATGACATAACTTCCCTTTAGAAGGAGATTACATGAAAAAAGAATACAATATTGGTTCTTTGAAATCAATTTTTATTACAAAAATCACTTTTCTTGCCCTGCTTTTTATAGTGCAAACTGTCCCGGTTTTTACTCAATCAACTCTATTTAATATTCCTTCAACGGATGTTGTTCCAACTAAGAAGGTTTATGTTGAATTTGATTTTGTGTCACATTTGGAAAGATACAACAACGGCGGTTTTCAAGCCTATATTCCACGAACTGTGGTTGGTGTGGGCAAAAAGATCGAGGTTGGATTAAATGTAGCCTTTACTAAATCAGCTACACCAAATTCAGTTGAAATTCAGCCAAACATCAAATTTCAGGCATACTCAAATGAGAAAAAAGGAGTTGCAGTTTCAACCGGAGCGATTCTTTATGCCCCTGTTACCCGCAGAACCGGAACCAACACTTTTGCAATGCTTTACAGCAATGTCAGTAAACAAGTCAAAGGTAAATATGGACCCAGATTGACCGGCGGCGGTTATGGTTTAGTAAATCGTGTAACGGGAGCAGGCGAACGTGGCGGGGCAATAGTTGGTTACGAACAACCTATTACAGATAAAGTAAAATTTGTGGCGGATTGGTTCACCGGAAAAAACCGATTCGGCTATGGAACCCCGGGAATTGCAATAACTACCAGTCCAACCAGTGCTTTATATTTAGGTTATAGCATAGGCAATTCAGGTAGAAAAAATAACGCCTTTTTTGCCTATTGGGGGATCACTTTCTAGTTTTTACAGGAGGAACTAGATAAAAAGGGTTGAGAGGTTAAATCTTTCAACCTTTTTAATTTCTAATTTATCAAATTGAACGATAAAACTTAAATGTAATTTAAGTTTTATATCATCCCTTCAATTATTCTAATAATTTCCTCCAATCCTTCTGCATCAATTTCATTAAAATCATTGAGTTTATCGCTATCAACGTCTAAAACTCCAAAAACGTCGCCCGATTTATCGAAAATTGGCAAAACTATTTCTGATTTTGAATCTGATGCACACGCAATATGCCCGGGAAATTCATCAACATTCGGGACAATTACGGTTTCTTTTGTTGTGTAGGCGTAACCGCAAACACCTTTGTTAAAATCAATCCGAGTGCAGGCAATCGGACCTTGAAAGGCATTTAGAACGAGTTGATTTTCCTTTTTCAAATAAAATCCAACCCAAAAGAATCCAAAGGCTTCTTTTAACACCGCGCAAATATTTGCCAAATTTGCGACTAAATCTGTTTCACCTGAAACTAAACCCTCAATTTGCGGAATGATTTCTCCATAAATTGTTTTTCTATCCGCCGTTTTTGAAAATGCTAAACTTTCAGCCATAAATTAAAGTGTAAAACGAAAAATTGAAAATTAAAAATGTTTTTCTTAAGTTCCGTTTTTCATTTTACCTTTTACATTTTACACTTATAGATAATGTTAGAAAAAGAACTTGAAACTGCGATTGCACTCGCCCGAAAAGCCGGCATCACAATTTTAGAAATTTACCAGACCGATTTTGAGGTTGAAGAAAAAACTACCAAAGACAACCAAACGGAACCTGTCACGATTGCCGATAAAATTGCCAGTCAGATCATTGTTGAAGGTTTATCTCAAGTTTTTCCTGATGATGGAATTTTATCTGAAGAGGAACACGATCACATTGAGCTAAGATTGTCGAAACACAGAGTTTGGATGATTGATCCGATTGACGGCACCAAAGGTTTTGTTGAAAAAGCGGGGGATTTTGCCGTTCAAATCGGGCTAATCGAAAATAACGAAGTTGTTCTTGGCGTAGTTTTTCAGCCAACCAAAAATCTTTTGTATTTTGCTACCAAAGGAAAGGGAGCATTTATGGTTGAAAATGAATGTGAACCAATCAAAATGAAAGTTTCCCACAAAACTGATTTCAACGAAATGACGCTTGCTGTCAGTCGTTCACATCGCAGTTCGAGAATGGCGCAAATCAACGAGCATTTTGGATTTAAAGCCGAATTCCAACACGGATCGGTCGGGTTAAAAGTTGCTTTTTTAGCCCGTCAAATTGCCGATGCTTATATCCATCTTTCACCACGAACCAAGTTTTGGGACTCTGCTGCTCCTGAAATAATTCTAAAGGAAGCGGGTGGAACTCTCACTGACATTTTCGGCAAAAAAATTGATTACACAGCATCAGATGTGCAAAATTACAATGGTATTTTAGCCACTAACGGAATCGCTCACGATAAAATTGTCGAGCATTTGCGAAGTTTGCTGAATAAGTTTGGGCGATTGAAAGTTAAAGCAAAAAACTAAAGCTTTTTCAATTTTTTACTTTGCCAACGCCCCACAACGCACGCCCTGAAAATTTGCCGGTATGTTCGCCGTCTTTCAACATCTGAACGCCATTGACAAAAACATCTCGCACTCCGACTGAATATTGATGAGGTTTTTCAAAAGTCGCTTTGTCAGTAATTGTGTCTGGGTCGAATATCACGACATCAGCAAAATAGCCTTTTTTCAAAAAGCCTCGGCGATCTAATTCGAGATTTGTAGCGGGCAAACTGGTTAAGCGTCTAATCGCCTCCTGTAACGAAATTACTTTTTCTTCCCGAACATATTTGCCCAACAGCCGCGCAAAATTTCCGTAGGAACGCGGGTGCGGATTTGATTTGAGAAAAACGCCTTCGGGTGCTTGTGAAGCGGCATCTGAACCGAACGAAACCCACGGATATTTGACTTGTTTTCTGATATTATTTTCGTCCATCAAAAAATAGATAGTATCCACACGGGATTTGTCCTCGAACACTAGATCAAGCACCGTATTTTCGGGGTCTGTCCCGCGCATTTTGGCGACCTCAGCTAGAGTTTTTCCAGTATAAGGTTTGAGTTTGTCACTTTTGAAACCGGAAAACAAAACTCTGTCAGGCGAACCTGCTGACAATCGAAGATTTTCCCATTTGTCGGAGGGAGTCCGCATTTCTTCCAAAATCTTCTTGCGGATTACTGGATCCTGAATACGTTTGAAAAGTTCCTCATAACCGCCGCTCAAAGCCCAAGGAGGCATTGAAGCATCCAATCCGGTTGCTCCGGCGGGATAAGTATACATATCCGCAGTGATTTTCATTCCTTTTTTTCGAGCGGCTTCGACCATTGCCAAAACTTTGTCCATTTTCGCCCAATTATCTTTTCCGGCGGCTTTCAAATGATAAATTTCGGCAGGAATTTTTGCCTCGCGTGAAATGCGGAGAAGCTCTTCGACGGCTTCAACAAACTGATTTCCCTCACTCCGCATATGTGAAATGTATTTGCCACGATATTTTGCTGCGACCTTACACATTTCTATCAGTTCTTCGGTTTTGGCATAAAAAGCCGGAGCATAAATCAAAGAGGAACCGATGCCCAATGCACCTGCTTCCATTTCTTTGCGGACGAGATCCCGCATCTGCTCCATTTGTTCAGGCGTGGGTGATTTATCTTCGTCACCGATGACATTTTGCCGAATTGTAGTTGCACCTACAAATGATGCAACATTTTGTGAAATGCCGCGGTTTTCGAGATATTGGAGATATTCAGCCAGAGTTGTCCATTCGATTTTGAATTTGAAATCACCCTGCGAATCGGTCATCAGTTTTTTCAGACGATCATTCCAGGGTCCCATTGATTCGCCTTCGCCCATAATTTGGGTGGTGATTCCTTGTTTGAGTTCGCCCATCGAACGAGGATCAGCAATTAGCGATTCGGTTGACCACGAAAGCATATTGATAAACCCCGGTGCGACCGCTAATCCGTTAGCATCAACAACTGTTTTTGCCTTTGCTTTACTTAAATTTCCGATTGTCGTGACCTTATCGCCGTTAATTCCGACATCAGCCTTGAAAGGTTTTCCGCCGCTGCCGTCGTAAATCGTGCCGTTTTTGATGATGACATCAAACTCTTGGGCAAAAGATGTAAATACAAAAATGGTTAAAAGGATTAGGAATGCAAAAATGTTTTTCATAATTTTCGGAAAGCTGTTGTTTTTGATGGAATTTAGCACGAACAGGTCAAGTTTAATCAAAAAATTAGAATTTTCAAGCATCCTCACCTATAAACGCTTTTTTTACTTTCAAATTTTGGGACAGTCGTTGTGTTGGACAAAACCCAAATTCATCTTTCAAAGATTATCAAAGAACGAATCAAAAGGTGACAAAAAAGCGGCGAAAACCTGTTAAGAAAGATTCGGAAAACACCTCTCAGTTTTCAGTTTACAGAGCTGAATTGATAAAGCCGTGCTCGCTTTTTGAACTACAAAGTTCAATGTTTACCGTTTACGCCCACCCATAAATAGGCTTAAAAAAAAGCTACGGCACTTTTGACACAATGAATGTCAGCGTCGTTGAATTTCGTCACGTATTCGCGCCTTGGCCGCCAAGGTTTTCAGCCCAAACGGTCGTCCTAACAGTCCGCCTAATACTGTTTAAGCCGAACAATACCAACAGGACAAATTCAAACCGACTTGGTTCACGCCCGAAGAAATTAGTGCTAATCTTGAATTGGAATAACATCTGGGCAAAGATTAAATAAAAATTCAAAATGATGGAATACGAAGAAATTTTGCCAAGTCCGAATTTGCGAAAATACGTTAAAACTTTCTGGGTTTTGAAACAATCAGTCAATTCAATTGAAAGCGCGACGGAAACTATTTTGCCTGACGGTTCTTTGGAAATTGTTTTTAACTTGGGAGATGAATTTCGGAGAATTTACGCTGAGGGGAAACACGAAAAGCAACCTCGTTCAATCCTAGTCGGACAAATGCGGAGTTCGGTTCAAATCCAACCTTCAGGAGGAATAAATCTTTTCGGAATCCGTTTTCAACCTCTCGGAGCATATCATTTTTTCAAATTTCCGCTTAATGAACTGACCGATAAAATTCAATCGTTGGACCTGGTTTTGTCTAACAATGACAAGTTCTTAGAAATACAAATTAACGAAGCCTCAACGACAGCCGAAAGAATTGCAATTAGCGAGAATTTTCTCCGGCAAAAATTATCAGGAAAGTCGGTGACCGATAACTTTTTAGAAGGGGTCGTCGAAAATATTCTGCTAAATCGAGGAATGGTTTCAGTCGGCGTAATCGCCAAAGAATTTGGTATCGAACAACGCAGGCTAGAGCGGCATTTTCAGCAAAAAATCGGAATCTCTCCAAAATTTTTCTGCCGCATAATCCGAATACAAAATGTTATCTGCAATTTGCAAAACTTGGACAAAAAAGATCTTAATCCCATTGCGTTGTCATTTAATTATTACGATCAATCTCACTTCAACCACGAATTTCAAGAGTTTTCCGGAAAAAGTCCATCTGCTTTTTTCAGTGAGTCGAATCAAATTAACGAGTTTTTTACCTCTTGAATTTTGTCGAATTTTTACAATACAAATTTGAATTACTCCATTAATATTCAGGGTAGCGACTTTATTTCAGGAGAAAATAACAATGAAAAATTCATCTGTTTTAATAATTTTATTTGCTATAAGTTTGTCGGCTTTTGCGCAGACGACCCAGCCCTCATTGAACGAATTGAATTGGCTTGCAGGTTGTTGGGAGTCAAATAAAAACGGGATTGTTTCGATGGAAAGATGGTCTAAACCATCAGGGAATATGATGCTAAGCACTTCTCAAACAGTCAAAGGCAGCAAAACAATCTCTTTTGAGTTTTTGCGGATTATCGAAAATGAGACAGGAATTTATTACATATCCAAGCCGTCGGAAAACAAAGAGGAAACCGCTTTCAAGCTTATCAAATTTAATAACAACGAGGTAGTTTTTGAAAACCCAGAACATGATTTTCCGCAGCGAATTATTTACAAATTAGAAAAAGGCACCTCGCTTTTTGCCCGTATCGAAGGCAAAAAAAACGGCAAAGAAATGGGTATCAATTTTCCGATGAACCGGACGAAATGCGAATAAAAGTTTATTTCTGTCCAAACTCTTAAGCAGAACAATTTTAACATTCCCTGCTTGCTTGTAATTTTTCAACTATTGATTGAGATAATATTTTAGGCAATCTCACAATGCTCCACCAAATCCTGATGGGCGGTTTCCTGCCCGAATCGTTAATAATGGTGGAATTAGGTAATTACGGTTTTTTGGGCAAAACCAAGACCCAACATTAAAATTGAAAAATTAACCGTAAGTATAGATATAAAATTGTAGGTTGAATTGAAATTAATTCAGGTGCACAATTTTCTTATTTGAAAATTACCACAACTTTTAATTAAGCCAAGTTGGAATATGTGTCTAGACTGAGGAATTAAAATCAGCAAAAAATTAAAGGAAATTTGCTCAGCTTTTTATGTTTCAAAACCAAATCCCCAATGAATACCGACGAAGGATCAATCAAGTAATAAATCATATTTTAAAGAACTTAAAAGACGATTTATCTTTGGAGAAATTAGCTAAATTGGTAAACTACTCTCCATTTCATTTTCAAAAGATCTTTAAACTCGTGATGGAGGAATCCCCTAAACAATACATTATCCGGATGAGACTCCAGACCGCTGCGCATTCTTTGGTTGTGCATAATAATAAATCTATTACCGAAATCGCCTTAGATTCGGGATTTTCGTCATCAGCTACCTTTGCACGGGCTTTCAAAAAGTATTACGGGATTTCTGCCGAAGAGTATCGAAGTATCACACATATGGGTAATCATCCGAATCGGGAGGAAGCCCAAAGAATTCAATCAAACATAAAAAAACCCATCAAGACCATTATTTTGCAATCGAATTTTCTTAGTAATTTTGAAGTTATTGTCGAGAAAGTTCCCGCTTTTAAGGGTATTTTTGTTAATTCGAAACTTGATGATCCAGAAGATATTCAAAATTCGCTTTCAAAAATAGTTC
>DAORIL010000286.1:0-8019 GCA_035438525.1 Pyrinomonadaceae bacterium | reverse complement strand
GAATAAGCGGCTTTGTATTCTTTAGTTTCACCGCCGACATCAGCGATAAAAAGATAGCCGGAATAAACCGAATCATATTTTCCCGCCTTGCCCGATTTGATTGTCACGGGATGTTCGTTGCAGTTTTCGTCAATGACTTTGACGGTGATAGTTTTATCCGTTGCATTGCGAAAGGTTTGCTCGTATTTTTCGTCATCTTCTTTTTTGCCGCATTTTTTCTGGGCTGAAACTGCCACCGTAAATGCACCGAAAAGTGCTGCTAACATCAATAAAGTAAATAGTTTTTTCATCTCTCAATCTCCTCAAAAATTTTTAAACACAAATACACGGACATGCCTCGCCACCCGGCGGAACTGGTTGTGGCGTGCAAGTTCCAAGTGTTGCCATTCCACTGCAACACTCAAGCGGTGCGTCAAACCCCGGAACTCCGGTTGGACCACAACCATTCAAAAAAAGACAATCACCTATATTTCCGGCACAAACAAAAACTGTTGGCTGTCCTGGGGCAAGTAATCCGGGAGCACAACCGCTGGCTGCATTAATGGCTGTCGGTGCAACTATCGAAGCAATTACGGGAAGCATGATCATTGAACCGAGTCCAACTTTTTTAACAACTTCGCGCCGTGACAATCCGTTGAACGGCGAAAGAAATTCAGCGTCTTTTTCGAGCAAATTTTCTTTGTTTAATTGATCCAAAGCTAGATAGATTATTTCATTGGGAAAATTGTATTTGCTGTTCAAATCTGCAAAATCCGTTTTTCCATCACAGTTTTGATAAACGATTGCCGAAGTTTCGTTCAGACAATAAGCTTTGTTAATTTCTAAATCGTAAATCATAATTTCGCCGCCAATTTCCTGAACAACGATATTTTTATTTCTGATTTGCGGTAATTTCATAAGTTTTTGATTTTTAATTTTTAATTTTCTTCAAAATAATTGGTGATGGTTTTGCCATTGCTTCGTCTTTATTTGCGCCCCAGTGATAGGTCAAGCCTGTTCTGGTTTTGACCAAAAAGACAAAGCCTTTTTCCTGACACGATTTTGTCGAAACTTTGCCGGTTTTGCTGTCCCAAATATCGGTTTCTTCAAACAGTCCCGGGTTAGAAGTTTCTTTCAAAATCGTGGTGCATTTGGTTGCGCCGCCGTAGGTCAGCAAAAAGTTGCCTAATTCGTTGACCAATTTGACCGTGTGAACTTTTCCCACAATTTTGCCGTTGCCCGAAAAAGTTCCGAGCGGCATTTGGAATGATGATTGGGCAAAGGCATCTGTCGAAATTGCGAATAATAAAACTGAAAATAAAATAAGTTTTTTCATCTTTTTTGCTCCAAGGTTTTATTTGCACTTCGCCACTATTTTGAATGTGCCGTCCATTTTTATATCGTTAGTCCCAAGAAAGGTTTTGTAATTTCCCTCGATTATCTGTTCATTTTTCAAACGATCCGCCCTGCCATTTCCAACGAGTTTTTTGATCATTCCTCTGTGACCCGAATCGGTATATGTCATATTAATTCTCCATACTCCGGTTTTCACGTCGCCGTTTATGTCTGCATCTGCGAACCCGGGATTAGTGTATCTTCCGGCTAATATGTCCGAATCTTTCTTTGCCAAATAAATAGCTTCAAATTTAAATTCGTCATTGCTTTCAACCCAGGTGCCAGTCATCTTGCATAATAATCTGGTATCTGCCGGAATCAGATTGATTAGGGCTAAAGACGAACCTTTACTTGCCTGAACATTTGACCGTTGATTCATTGCGGCGGTGAAAAATAATCCGATTCCGAAAATCACGGCTAACAGGATTCTTTGAATAATTTTTTTGTTTTCCGATTTCAACATGGTTTTCTCCTTATTCCGCCGCTTTGACGCTGTTGCGGGTCGCCATATATTCGTTAAAATGTTCTTCCATTCCTTCGTGAAAACCATACGCCGCCAGCACGACAATTTTGTCTTTCACTTCGATAAAATCCACAAAAATATCAACCGCTGAGCCGTCATCTTTGAGCTTTCCTTTGCCGTTCATCGAAAAGACCTGAAGCCCGTTTATTTCATCCGGCAAAACCGATTCGTCCATTTCCACATCGTCGCACCAGCTGCTGAATTCGCTTTGGAGTGCGCCGCGAATTTCGTCAAAGGAATTGTGTTGGGAAACGTAAGCATGAATGCGAACCTTACCGCCGGGAGCAACTCCGGCAGCCGAAGCCGCTCCGCCATCTGAATCCCAGCCTTTGACAAAGCCGAGCGTTAAATTGACATCCGAAATAGTTTCCCATTTCTCAATCGGCGGCAGATTTTCTTCTTCCGTCTGAGCATTTACCAAATTCAACGCACCGAATAAAACTGCGATCATTACCAGCCAAAATATTTTTGATACTTTTCCCATACAATCTCCTTTGTAAATTCGAAATTCTTTTATTCAACGACAGCCACCAAATACCTGTTACCGTTTGCTGATTTGGCAACTCCGAAACCGACTCCGGTAAAGACTTCGCCGTCGATATTCCGCCAAGGATTCAATTTTTATCGTAGTTTTATTTTTAATTACGTTCAGGGTTTTATCGTTAGACGCGATTTACCAGTTATCTTTTTCAATCCCGCTATCTGCGATAAGCCGCACGTTGTTTGCGATTGGCGCCATTAGTTTTATTGTTTTCACTACTGCTAAGAAGTTCTTCAGAATCAAGAACTTGAATGGCTCTTCCGTTAAATAGGGTTCCATCAAGTTCTTTAATTACCTTTTCTGCCTGCGCCGCATTACCCATCCTGAAGAAACCAAAGCCTTTTGATTTATTTGTTAGTTTGTCAATCGCCAAACCAGCTTCCGTGACCTCCCCAAACTTGGAAAGTTTTTCAACTACCATTTCCTTGGTTACGTCAACTGACAAATTCCCCACGTAGAGATTACTGCTCCGTTTTTCAGATACCGTTTTAGCCACCTCATCTGCCACTGTTTTTTCCGCCATAAGTGCGTTTGGGCGTTGAAAAGAAGCGTTTTGGAAAAAAAAACTGCCCAGTAAATTCATCGCTTCTGTTTCTTTCAATGAATCAGCCTTTGAGATAAAGACCATCGCTAATCCGGTTTCTTTTTCCAGATAAATATAAATCCCTTCATCCTTTTCATTATCCGGGTAGCTTTTCATCACATCGGGAATTTCCTCATCTAGGTCATAGACCTCTGCCATATCCTGCTCGTTGACAACTCCATCGCCGTTGCCGTCACCAACATCTTTGTCATTAGGTATTCCGTCGTTGTCATCGTCATCATCATCTTTACCAATATAAAAATTAAGATCGATTGATTCTTTCGATGCCTCGTCAACCACCTCATCACCTCTCTCTTCAAAGGCTTCCTTCAGATCCGCCTTAAATTTCTCCGCCGTTTCGCCGATGTCATCGCGCGATGCAACCGTCAAATGCCAAACTTGCTTTTTATCTTCAGTTTGACCATTAACCAAAATAAATGCGCCAAATAACGCTATTACCAAGATTAGTCCGAGGGTGTTTTTTAATATTTTCATTTTTTCTCTTCTTTTTTAGTTGGGGCGTAGAGAGTAGGGAGTAGAGGAGAAAATTTACTCCCGACTCTCCACTCCACAACTCTTTATTTGACTGTTGCTTCTGCGCTCGCAACGACCTCGCCATTAAGCAAAACTTCAAACCGATATTTTCCCGGCGCAACCTTGCCCATTTGTCCGCCTTCGCCCGCGACTCTGACGCTCATCGCACCGCTGCCTTTGAGATCGGTCATCGGCTCGGAAGAGATAAGTTTGTCGTTTAGATAACTTTTGACCTGAACGGCAAATGCCTGCGAGGATGGATTATTAAAACTAAATTCAGCGTTCAATTCGTCAAAACTGCTTTTCGCAAATGAAGTGCCGTATTTTTCCGCACCGTTTTCCATCACGAAAAACTTGGATTCGTTAAATTTCAAACCATCGGGAACATCTGTTTTGACGGGTTCTTTATTAGCGGCATCGTTATTTCCCTGCGAATTATTATTTCCACCGCCGGCATTTTCGGGATTACCAAAAACAGCGCAAGTGTAGTAATAATCAGGCTTTTTGGCAGATTTGGCATAACCGAAACCAACGTGCTTGAACATCTGACCTTCGAGTCCTAAAAACGGTCGAAAATGGGTGTTGCTGCTCGACCAGCCCAACATTCTTTCACCGCCGAGCGTGTTGAGGTCTGTCCAATCGCCGCTGCTGGTTGCTTCCGTTCCGCCATCGCCAACATAACCCATTTTTTTGCTTCTCAGCCAGGGATGCTGCATATCGGTAAATGAACTTCCGCCGATCTCAACCGCATCGTGTCCGCCTTTGTCGTATTTTGCCATCAGATCGGCAAACCATTGACACGATTTATTGAGCGATTCATCCAGTTCGATTGACGGCAAGCCGCGTCCGCGACGGATTTGATTGAGCGTCTGGATAAAAGATTGGCGCGGATCGGAATCTTTGAAAATTCCAATTGAAGTCGATGTATTTGAAGGATTTGCAACGACAGTTTGAATTAGATTATTTGTTCCCGCTTCACGCACCCGAAAGGCATCACCGCTTGTCACATCGCCCGAAAAGGCTTTGCCCGGTTCAACTTTTTCGTCAGACGTTGATTCCTTGCAGTTCGCGTCAACGTAATTGACCGTAATTGATTTATCCGTGGCGTTGCGGATATAAATCTTCATTGATTGTCCGGTTTGTTTGGTGCAGACATCCTGCCCCATTACCGCCATCGCCGTGAAGACTAGGATTATTTTTATTGTTAGAATTAATTTCATTGTTTTCTCCTCATTTCGATTTGGGGTTTGGGGTTTGGAATTGCGGATTAAATTTCCTCCCACTCTCGACTCCCAACTCCCGACTCCCAACTCTCAATTACCAAGCCGCGCCGCCATCATTTCCGCCCGGGCTGTAATTGCAAACGAGATAGGTTGATTGATCTTTCCAATCTGGTCCCATGACGTTTCCGTTGCGAATGATTCCGCAACCAACTTCGGTCGTAGTTTTCCAAACCATTTGCGTATAATGTCCGCACACTTTGCCCGTTTCGCAGCTTTTAGCATCGTTGTTCCAGAAAGCTTTTTCTTCGATCCAGCCTTTCAACATATCGGCAGCAGAAGTGGTCGGATTGGCATCAGCCGATAAATTTTCGCCTGCCCAAATGCCCGGAATGATTTTGTCTAAATTTTTGCGATGCTCAAAAACGTCTGCGTTCGCCCATTCCTGAGCAATTTTTGCCAAGTTACAATTCCATTTGAGCGGTGCAGTGCCAACTTCGTCACGGGTTTCGTTGTGGACTCGGATAATATCGTCAATCTCTGCATCAGTTAGCGGAGTCGTCACGCCCGGGCAACGCTTGCTTCCGGGTGCGCCGACAGCAGGAGCAGGAGCATTGTTCGCAGCAGAATTTCCACCTGTGTTAGCAGTTAAATCAAGTTGAATACCCGGCGCAGTTTTACCGCTGCTCTCAGCCATCACGACTTTTGCCTGACTCCAACCGTTAGAACCATAAGGACTTGAAAGATTTGCTAAGGCATTAGCAAAGTTATTCCACAGAGGATTTTGAGGATCGCATTCTTTCCAATCTTCACCGACTCCGGCATCAACCACGAATGATAGCCCGCCATCGTTCAATTTTGGAGTTTCCCAACCAAGTTCGTTTTGGTGAAAAACTACGCCATCTTTGGTAAAAGTTTGGTAGCGTGGTGTCGTATTCGCGCCACCTTCGGCAGGTTTGGTTTTGTTCATAATAGCGGCGGCGGCATCGGTGGGAACCTGGACTTTGAAGACAAGTTTGTTGCCTTCTTTAACGCCTAGCCAATAAGTTTTTTGGGCATTCGCAACTATGACAAAACTGGTTAAAAACATTATCCCTAAGATGGTTTGAAATAATTTCATTGTGGTTTTTCTCCTTTAATTTGTTTGGGGAAAGTAATTTGTTTACTTATTTTTGTTTATCTACTTTTTCAATCGCAGATCGTAAATCTTCTTCGAGTTCTTCTAATAAATCTCGTGCTTCCTGCGATTCGTTTTGGATATTTTTTACTTCGCTCAGAACCTCTTTCGTGTCGTCTTTGACCTCAGCAATATCATCTTTTATTACCTGAACCGGTAGATCTTTATTGAGCACACACAATAAGCCGAATAGTTGCAACGAGATTGCCAAATAGGTCAACACAGTTGACCACCACGAGAGATATTCCTTGCGGGCTTCGAGTTCTTTGAGTTTCTTTTCTTTAGTTGCAAAACTTTCCAGAAATTTATCGTTTGCCACTTTGAGGGCGGGAATAGTGGCAACAATGATTTCATCGGTGCTTTTATCAACTAAAGCCTCACCATCAGCCAATTTGGTAGCTTCTCTGAGTTTTTTGGCAAGCTCGGATTTGGGTTCGCTACTTGCTTTTTCAAGTTCCTCGCCTTCTTTCATCAATCGTTCATGTTCAGCCGTATTACCTGCATCGTGAGCCTTTTTTGCCGCCAAATATTTTTCAATAGCCTTCATCTCTCACTCATTACTTCGTTTTCAACTTTCAAAACGTCGCTGGCTGGAATATCGTTAGCTGCTGCGTAAACTCGTTGGAGATAATTTTGGCGGATATAAATCGAATCTTTGGCGGATGAAGTTTTTTCTTCGCCAGTTTGCAATCTTGAAAGATGGCTTAGAATACTGAAAAGCGCATCTTCTAAATCGGCACGGCTGATTTCGTTTGCCTGTGTGCGAAGCGATTCTTTAATATTTGAAATCTCGGTTTCAACATCGCGGATTTTGTTATTTAGTTCTGCCACTATCGGAACATTTAGAAAAATGCCGATAATTGAAATGACAAAGCCCATTAAAACCCAAGTTCTGATTGAAATTCTGCCCATAATTTTCACTCACTTTTTAAACCAAGAAATTGTATTTTCATCAATAATGATTTCCCTTAAAGCAAACAGATTTTCTTTGCCGACAAAGGCAGATGCACCGGCATCAATAGCAGCCTTTTTTGTCTTGGCATCTGAATAATTGGTTAAAATAACAACCTTGGCTTTGGGGAAAGACTCTTTAATCTGACGCGTTGCTGTTAATCCGTCCATTTCTTTCATCTGAACATCCATAAACACCCAGTCCGGCATATTTTCCTGATAGGCAGATAACGCTTGTGCTCCGTCTTCGCATTCACAAAAGTCGGTTTCTAAATCTTCTACTAGATTGCGAATCATCCGCCGGACTTCGTTATTATCATCTACTATTAGAATCATTGATTTATCCATTTCTGTGTTAAAACAGAATGGATTATGCGGCAATTTGAGAATTGGTAATAGAGTAGTATCTACTCATTTTGAATAAGTGGAAACACTCATTTTTTGGTAGGTGTGTGTGCTTAACTAATCCAATAATCAGGATAAAAACTAAGAGAATTTACTCGCGAAAGGGCGCAAAAAGACACGAAAATAAAAACAAAAACTCTAATTATTTCTTTTTTCGTTTTTATTTAGCGTTATGTAGAGGGCAAGATCTTATCTGAAATTTCGATTAACTAAATGTCATTTTGATGTTGGAGCGCGAATTTAACCAGTGCATTACTCCCCCCAACATCCAATTTTTGACAAATATTGTAGCGATGATTTTCGACGGTGCGGTAGCTGATTGAAAGTTCATCCGCAATCTCGCGGCTGGTTTTGTATTCGGCAATCATCCGGAGAATTATTCGCTCGGTCGGAGTTAAATCTTCGATAGAATTTGATTTTTTTGTATTTCGCGTTGCTCGTTTGAAAAGATAAGTAGTAATCGCCGGACTGGTAAAATTTTGTCCGCTGGCAACAGCTTGCAGGCAATTAACAATATCTACTGAGGCACTGTCTTTAAGCACATAACCTTTCGCACCCAGATCCATTGCTTTATTGAACATTGCTTCTTCACCGTGCATCGTCAGGAAAATAATTTCACAATCGTGGTTTTTGCGGCGAAGTTCTTTAGCCGCCACAAATCCAGTCATTTTTGGCATATTCATATCAACAAAGACCAAATCGCAAGGCGTG
>DAORIL010000285.1:0-8041 GCA_035438525.1 Pyrinomonadaceae bacterium | reverse complement strand
ATACTGACCATTATCACAAAGAACTCATCTCCGCCCCAGCGAAAGATCAAATCTTCGGCTCGCATCAAAGAACGAATCGCAGATGTCACTTCACGAATTACTGCATCGCCAACGGCGTGTCCTAATTGGTCATTGATAGGTTTCAGATTGTCAATATCAAAGAATCCGACACAACCCGAAACTTCATTTTCCTCTCCGCCTTTTTTCCTTAAAAATCCGTAAAAAGCGTGTCGGTTAAAAGCTGTCGTCAAAGGATCGGTTTGGGCTAACAATTCAAGTTTTTCGTGTGCTACCTTGAGTTTTTGGTTGGCTTCTTCGACTTCGTGGCGCACTTTTTCCAATAAAACGATAACCATTCCGAATCCGAGCAAAATTTCTAGCATCAAATCAATAATCGGGTTATACGATAAATAGTCAGAAAACAACTCTTTGGTAAAGCTAAAGAGAAAACTGTAATGATAAAAATCTATTGCCAACAGAACGAGTGAAAAACGAACTACCTTTAACCCTAAATTTCGTGAATAATCGGTATTTGGTCTTACTAACAAAAAGGCAACAATAAAAATTGTTCCGATAATAAAAGCATGCAGATTAAAGATATTATTAAAATCACCGGTTGAAATCGCCAGGAAAAAAGCAAGTAATATGCCTGGTAAAAGGAAAAACCAACTTTTGGTCGGAAAATCTTTATCGGTTGAATATTTATAACAACCTGCAATCAAAAAATAGCCAAAAATATATTCACCCAAATAATAAAAGAAATAGAAAGGCTTTGATATTTCTGTAAAATTAAAAGCGAAATGCAAACTAAAGAGCGCAAGTAAGACAGAGAGCCAGCTTTTCTTCCAATACGACAATGTTGCCGACTTCAAAGATTGAGTCAGCAAAAACATTAGCGTTGTTAGAAAAAGCACGGCTGCAAACTGTATTACTAAGCCTATTTTAGAATCCATCTTTTTAACTTTCTGGGGCTTACAGAGATGAGAGAAAAAGTGTATATTTTTGGCAAGTCCTGGCGAAAGACTTGGAACCATTTTAAATTTAACCTATTTTGCACAAAAAAATCTAGCTTTTTTTCATTTGCCGTCAAGCAGACTCTTTAACTCTGCCTGATTTGGAAGTGAAGTTCGCGCGCCAATTTCACGGCATTTGAGGGCAGCAACGGCATTTGCCATCTTTAAAGTTGTTTCCACATCTTCACCTTTTAACAATCCATAGAGCAAACCAACCCGAAACGCATCTCCTGCACCTGTAGTGTCTTTACAGCCGTTTGGGACCTCATAGCCTTTGGTTTCAATAAATTTATTTTCGCACAAGACCAGCGAACCTTGTTCGCCCAAGGTCATCCCGACAATCGGACAACCAAATCTGGCTTTTATTTCGCTTAAGGCTTCCCGATCATTTTTTATTCCCAATAATTTTTCGGGAAATTCACGCGAAGAAATAAAAACATCAACCAATGGAATCATTTCCAGAACACCATCAAAAATGTTGTCAATATCAATTGAAATTATTGCATCATTTGCTTTTGCTTTGCGGGCAAGTCGCGCACAGGCAAGCGCATCATGCGGAGTTGCATGAAAAACTTTAGTTTTTTGAGCAAAATTGAGCGGAACTTCTTGGGGTTTGTAAGCAAGTTTTTGGTCGCGCTTCCAAATTACCGTTCGCTCTCCGTTCCGTTCATCGATCAAAATAAAGGCTATTTGCGTCCTCGCTCCCTCAATCTGTTCAGCAAATTCAATATTTATTCCTTCGTCGCGGAGAGTTTGAATTCCAAAATCACCGGCAGAATCTTTTCCGAACCGTCCGATATAGGCTGTTTTCATTCCCAAACGCCGTAATCCAACCATGGTCGAGGCAATCTCGCCGCCTGCAAGTTGTTGATAATCATCGAGTTCAACTTTTGAATTAAAATCGGGATATTGCGGCACAGTAATCAAATAATCAACGGCATTAGTGCCAAAACCAACTGCGTCAAACTCTTTATTTTCGGAAATTTTGAAAGGAAATCGCATCGTTAAAATCAAACCATATTTAACCAAATTTCGCCAATTAAATATTTTTTTTCAAAATTTTGCAAAAAATTCTTGCCAAAATATATTTAGAAAGGTTAGATTTTCATTCGTAGCTATTTTTCGCCACTCATTTGGCAAAACGTAATTTTAAAAAATTCATAAAAATTTTATTTGGAGGAAAAAAAACAGTGCCAACAGTAGTTTGTCCCGAATGCAGCGAGGACGTTTATGTTGATGCAGAATCAGAACAAGGTGACATCGTTTCGTGTGATGAATGCGGTGTTGATTTAGAAGTAGTCGGTCTCGATCCGTTTGAACTCGATCTCTACGAAGAGAAGGATACTTTCGAGGATGAAGTAGATTATGAGTCTCTCGATTACGAAAACGAACGTTATTGAGCGATAAGAAAAAGCAAAATATTAGAAATTTAGCAATTAATTTAAAATGTCACCTATCAAAACAGGCTGGCAAAAAGTTAATCATTTGTCCAAGTCTGTAAATTTACTTTTGCAGACTTTTTTATCAGTAATAATCTAAAAATTACCAGTAGATAGCTTTCCAAAATAAATCACTAAGTTTGTTGGTTTTAGCTCCATGAGGAGCGAAATGTTTAAAGCACAAATTGTCAGAAAGTTAAGAGTTCCGTAGGAACGGCATATTTCCGTGTAAATTATATGTCGTTCCTACGGAACTCGAACCTTTTGACTACCAAATAGCTATAAATATACCGTTCCTACGGAACTAACAACATTTTATTTAGGAAAGATGTCCAATGACTCAAACCATCACTTGTGTTCCAACAGTTCTCGGCGGAAAAGTTTTCTCCCAATTTCGTTGGATACTCTTTTTAATCGAAGGATAAATTATCCATTTCAGCATCGGTGAAACCAATGTCATATAAATCGGAGTGCGCCAATTTATTTTTTTGACATAGATTGCAACATAAAGATTGTAGCCATCACTTGTTTCTTCTGAAGCTAAAACCCAAAAGCAATGCACAGTGCGATTAATGATTTCAAAAAGTATCTCGTTTTTATAGCAATAAAGAATTGTATTGATACTTTCGACTTTGCCGGATGGGATAAGTGATTTTTCGCGCTCTTTTTCAGTTAAACGGGTAATCCAGGAATGTTTGTTAATCATTTCCGGCACATCATCCCAACCCAGAATTTTGCCAATAAAACCTCGCAAATCAAACAAAAATTTGGTAACAAAATTCAATTCATAATCTTCTGCCTGATTCAAACCTGTAATTCGATAAATTTCGTCCATCCGCATTCCTTCTCGTCCGCCTTTTAATTTAATAAAATCAAAGCTATGCAACGGAATGTCAGCTAAAAATTGGTGTGCTTTGATAGGAATACGTCGAAAATTCTTTTGATGATCTTCACTCATTTTCTCCTCCTCGCCCCCTCGATTTTGGCGGCTCATAACCTGCCGGATGATGCAGATGAATATCAAAATCAGTAGTTACTTCTATTTGCCGAAAACGATCTCCAGCGGTCGAACTACGGTAAGTAATCAACCATTGACGCGGAAAAGTTTCTTTGAATTCTTCCAGATACGGCGAAAAATTAATTAGATCCAAACTCGAAAAATAGCTTTCTCCGCCAGTTTCATCAGCTAAACGATTCAGCGAACCTTGCCCGTAGTTGAGGGCAAATCGTCCGAAAGGCTTGCGATCTTCGGACGCGATATAAATTGTAGAAACAGCAATTCCGCGACGTTGTGCCTCACTAATTGCTTTGTTAAGCGAAATCGAAAAGAACGGACTGGCGTAATTAAAGCCGTTGGACAAATCAAGACCGTCCGAAATAACCAAAATCATTTTTCGCCCGCTGGTTTTATCCTCAAAATGTTTCAAAACCGTTTGCACTCCGTCATAAGGACTAAACGTAGATGGAAAAGAAACCCCGCGAATTATTCGCAAGGAATCTGCCGCCTGTGAACGATTGGTTGTCAATTCCTGCGTTACGATCGCTCCGCCATTGGTTAAATACGCCGTCATTACCCGTGAACCTTCCGGCAAAGATTGGATAAAGTTTTTAAGAACATTAATTTCGCGATTGAGGCTTTGATCAAGATTATCCTGCACTACAATTGCCAGATTTATTGGTGATTCGACAGGAGTTTTGACCGAAATAATTTTTTGGGAGCGTTTGTTTTCCAGAACGGCAAAATCGCTTTTTTGCAAATTGGCAACTGTTTGGCGTTGTCGCTCGCCGTGTGGATATGCGGTGACGAGGATTGTCATTTCTCTGCCGATCGCAGATTGATTTTTGGTGTTCAGTTTCGGTTTATTTTGCGAAAAAACAAAACCTGTATAACACGCAACTGTTATCAACAGTGCGTTCAATAATAATTTGTAATTCATAACGCCTCCTTCTCAAACGTGCCGGAAGTCAGCAAATTTTCTTGGCAGCAAAAGCCAGTAAATTAAAAATAAAAAGCTCGGAACAGCAAATACTAAAAACGCCCAGCCTTGCCAAATCCTTCCGTTTATAAGAAGTCCATAAACGAAATAGAAGGCAAAAAGGCTAGAGACTGAAATAACTGCTCCGAGTCCTTCATTTTTCCAACTGATTAACAGACCAACAACTAAGCCAAGCGGGAAAAACAGCAAGCCAATCAATTCATTTAATCCGACTTTACTAATGTCAAAGCCTTCTCCGATAAAGAAGAAGAACAAAAGACTAACTACTGCCAGACTGAGAATCCTTGCCGTCCATCTTAAATAAAACATTCCATTACTTTCATAACTTCTTTGGTCAAACATAAATACCTCCCCTTTCGATTGCGGATTGGGGAAAGCGGATTTCAGATTAAATCCCAAATCCCAAATCCGAAATCATAAATCGGATTATTCTTTATGTGGACAACGACTGATCAAAACTGAACATTCGGCGTGTTGAGCAACGAATGTCGAAACCGAGCCGAGCAAAACTCTTTCCCACAGGCGATACCCGTGTGAACCGACAATTATTAAATCTGTCTGCCATTCTTTGGATTTTTCGACAATTGAGTATTTTGGGCTTCCGATAACGACTTCTGTTTTGACGTAACAATCAAAATCCTTTTCGATCTTTTCTTTGGCTTCTTTAACAATATCTTTGGCGGCTTCCAAACTCTGTTTTTCGATTTGGGCTTCGTATTCAAATACTGCTCCGCCAAAAGGTTCGCCGACAATCGGCATCATCTTTTCTACGGTTGATAATATGATAATTTCAGAATCTTTGCTTAATGTGATATTTTTTAACTCATTAACAACACATTCGCTTGATTTTGAACCATCAATTGCTAATAAGATTTTCATAGTTTTATCACCTCTCACAGCTATTTGATAGCAGTTTTCGTGCCAAGCGATTTTTGGGTTATTTGGGTAGTTTCAAAAAAAAACTGGGTAAAATTCCCCAGTTTGTATTAAGATTGAATAAATATAATGTCTAAAAGCCTCCTAGAGAAAGAAAATCTTTTTAACAACATCATTGCTTCGGCGATGGATGCCATTATTACTGTTGATTCTTTACAAAAGATCATCATTTTTAATGCTTCTGCTGAAAAAATGTTTGGTTATCAAATGGATGAGGTTTTAGGTAACTCACTTAACCTGCTTTTACCTGAACGATTTCGCCCGAATCATCAACATCACATCGAAACTTTTGGAAAAACCCAAGTCACCAAGCGGCGAATGGGGGATCTGGGAAATATTTTCGGGCGGCGTAAAAATGGAGAAGAATTCCCGCTGGAAGCCTCGATTTCTCAAATCGGTGATGGGGATGAAAAGTTTTTTACCGTCATTCTGCGGGATGTCACTAAAAGAAAACAAGATGAAGATAAACTAAGGGAACAAGCTGAACTCCTGAACCAAGCCCGTGATGCAATTATCGTTGTTTCCTTAAATGACAAAATACTTTTTTGGAACAAAAGTGCTGAACGAATTTTTGGAGTTGCTGAAGCAGAAGCTCTCGGACAAGATGCCGTTCAATTACTTTATTCAAATGATTCTGCCAAATATGAGGAAGCTAAACAAGTAACTTTAGAAACTAACGAATGGCAGGATGAATTTACAATTTTAGGACAAAATAAAGAAAAAATCTCTTTGGAAATTCGTTGGACAACCGTTCACGATGGAGATAAAAACCCGAGCAGTTTTTTAGTTATTTGCACTGATATTACTGAAAAGAAACGGTTTGAAGCTCAAATGTTGCGTTCGCAAAGACTTGAATCAATTGGAGTTCTAGCCGGCGGAATTGCTCACGATCTTAACAACATACTTTCACCGATTATGATGTCTTTGGCACTTTTACAAGCCAAACACACTGACGAAAATTCACAAGATCTGCTTCATACTTTATTGACTATGACTGAGCGCGGCGGTGATATGGTCAAACAAATTTTATCGTTTGCCCGTGGGGTCGAAGGCGAAAAAATTAATCTCAGTCCACGCATTTTAATCAAAGAACTCGTTAAAATCCTGCGCGAAACTTTTCCCAAAAATATCGCCATTCAGCAAGAATTAGATGAGGATTTAGACAATGTTTCGGGTGATATTACCCAACTTCATCAGGTTTTGATGAATCTCGCGGTCAATTCCAGAGATGCGATGCCGGAAGGCGGAACGCTGATTTTTAGGGCTGAAAATGTTGTTTTGGATGAGCATTATGCACGAATGAATGTGGATGCCAAAGCCGGAGAATTTGTCATGATTCAACTGACTGATACAGGTTGCGGAATTCCCGAAGGATTGATTCACAAGATTTTTGACCCGTTTTTTACCACTAAAGAAAAGGGAAAAGGCACCGGCTTAGGACTTTCTACTTCGATCAGCATTATTCGCGGACATAACGGGTTTATCAATGTTTACAGCGAAATTAATAAGGGAACCCGATTTAGAATTTATCTGCCTGCCCTCAAAGCAACCAGCCAGCACGACTCAGCTAAAGTAACGGAATTGCCTTGCGGAAATGGCGAACTTATTTTGATTATTGACGACGAGTCAGCAATTTTGGATGTTACTAAACAAACTCTGGAAGCCTTTGGATACAGAGTTTTAACCGCTTCTGACGGAGCCGAAGGAGTAGGAATTTTTGCTGAAAGAAAAGATGAAATCAGCTTAGTTATAACCGATATGATGATGCCGATAATGAATGGTATTGCCACAATTAAAGCGATTCAGAAAATTGAGAGAGACGTAAAAATAATTGCCAGCAGTGGTCTCGAAAACGGTAACGAAAAAGAAGCACTACGGCTTGGTGCAAAATTGTTTTTACGAAAACCTTATACAGCAAAAACACTGCTGGAGAGTTTGCATGATATTTTGAAGAATTAAATTTAAGGCACACGGATTGCATTTGCGGTTTTAGGAAAACTGTCGAGGTAACAGTCAAATGAAGAAAATTTTAATTGTAGATGATGAAAAGATGATTCGTTGGACGCTCTCGCAAGCCTTAAAAAGCTGGGGTTACGCTCCAATCGAAGTCGCTACCGTTTCCGCAGTTCTCGAAACATTCGCTAACGAAATGCCGCAAGCTGTTCTGTTGGATATTGATTTGCCTGACGGTTCGGGCTTGGATGTTCTGCGTGACATCAAACATCAATACCCGGAAGCAATCGTGATAATGATTACAGGTAATGTTCGCGTCGAAACAACTATTTCGGCATTGCGCGGCGGGGCTTACGATTTTATCAGTAAACCGATTCATCTGGAAGAATTGAAGGTTTCGATTCGGAACGCGCTCGAAGCACACGAACTTCGCCAAGAAGTCAGGCAAATCCGCCGTGAACGATCCACCAAATTTAGTTTTGAACAAATTATCGGTAGTTCGCCAAAAATGAAAGATATGCTTTCGTTGGCAAAAAAAGTTGCTGAAAGTGAAGTTGGTTCGGTGCTATTGCAAGGCGAATCTGGAACCGGTAAAGATTTAGTTGCCAAAGCGATTCATTACACCTCGCGCCGTTCAGACAAACCTTTTGTCGCGATTAACTGCGCAGCGATTCCTTCAAACTTAGTTGAATCTGAACTATTT
>DAORIL010000284.1:0-8045 GCA_035438525.1 Pyrinomonadaceae bacterium | reverse complement strand
CGAACGAACTGTCAGAAAGCGCGATAAAAACGAAAAGTAAAAGGAGATATTTAGTTAATTTTTTCATCGGATTTCTATGAATTGAAAACGGTTATATACAAGAATGACGTTGAAGAAATGAAAAAAGTTCCGGCATCAGTGCAGATTTTCGCTAAAAGCCACACTTTAATAAATTTTGCTTAAATAAAAGAAAGCTCCGTGCGGTTTTCTGCTAGCTATAAAATAAAGATTTTCCGGCGTAATTTGTATCTAATTTTTCGTTTTTTCCTGTAACGCTCTGAGTTGTTTGAGATATTCACGGTAATCGCCGTAATCCCGATGCGAAATGACTTTTCCGTCCTTAACTGTAATGACAACCACTAGCGGCATCGTTATTGTTGTGATTCCGTTTTGGCGATTTTTAAAACTGAACGATAAATCCATCTCAAAAACGCCGATGCTTCCCGAAAAAAAGGTGCGTGTAAGTTTCGGAGTCATATTGGTAATTGCAACAAAAGTGTCGCGGAAATTTTTCAAAACATTTTCCTTTCCAACAGGCTTTTTCTCGCCAAAAAGCAGTTCGGCAGTTACATCGTCAAACGTAATATCATCGTGCATCAACGCCCCGAGTTTGTCCCAATCAATTGCCATATAATGGTTAAAATATTGTGTGGCAATGACTTGTGCAACCTCGGTCTTTTCCTGAAAAGGATTTTTTTGCTGTGCATTTGCGGCAAATGCTGTTAATAAAAGAATCAAAATTATTGCGTATTTTTTCATTTTTCTCCCCCAAAAGTTTATTCTGAACAATTTTCGGTTATTTTCTGCAAAAGGTTGTCAATCAACTCCAACTCTTCAAACCCAATTCCCTGCAAAGCCTTTTCACGATTCTGCAAAATCACCGAATTCACTTTTTCGACAATCTCTTCGCCTGCTTTTGTCACAGTTAATTCGGTTCGTCTGCGGTCGTGTTTGTGGATTTTGCGTTTCAGATACTTCGCTTTGACCAAAAGCTCAATTATGCGGGTAATTGAGGCATTGTCTTTGAAAATATTTTCGGCTAATTCCTGCTGTTTGATACCCGGATTTTCTAAAATTGTTTTTATTGCCAACCATTGATCAATCGTAATCGCAAATCCGGCATTTTTTATCTGTCGTTGTGCAAACTGCCGATAAGTTCTAATTGATTTTTCGATTTTGTAAAAAATTACCTGATCAAGATTTTTCATTTCTATTTTTACTTTATCTATCAATAATTGATATGTCAAATATTTACTTACAAAATTTGTAATTATTAGATTCTTTGCGAAAATCAGAACAAGGAGCGGTAGCGACTTGGCAAGCTCAATATTTATCGAGTCGCTACTGCTCCCCGTTCTCATTTAATCCCAATTTCGCAAGAGGTCTATTATCTTTTTGACAATTAATAAAGGTTTTCTGAATAAAAAAGAATGCGTGTTTGATTATAATTCAGGCTTTAAATTAACATGAGTTCGAGATAAGAAAGAGTTGCCCGCGAAACACGCGGAACACACGAAAATTAAAACCAAAGCTGACAAAATTTCTTGATTTTTCAAATAAATATCTGATTTTTTTCGCGTCTTTAGCGTATTTCGCGGGCAAATTCTCTTGTCAGTTCTTCGTGTTTTCTTATGTCGAACTCAGGTTAAATTAGGCTTTCAATTAAAGATTTCATCAAAATATCAATCTCCCCCAAAATAGTTTGATCGCTAATTTCGCCATCTGAGTTTAATTTGCCTTTAGCTGCTTTGATTATTAATTTTGAGTTTTCACCAATTTTTGCCCCGATTGTTTTCAAAATCAATTCCAATGACTCAAAAGCCTTTTCGCCCGAAGCGGCTGCAATGATAAAAGCCGTCGGTTTATCAGAAAAAACAACCGTTGAAACTGTCCATTCGAGCGCATTTTTCAACGCTCCTGGCAAACTAAAAACATATTCAGGGGTGGAAATTAAAACTCCGTCCGCATTTTCAATCAATTGACGAAAATTTTTAACTGTTGCAGGAGGTTCGTCCGTATCCAAATCAGGATTAAAGTGAGGAAGTTCGCTAATTTTGGCATAGATTTGAAAACTGAGACTTTCACCATATAACTTTGCCATCGTCCGCAAAATTATTTCATTAGTGGAATTTGCTTTGGTGCTGCCCGAAATGGCTAAAATATTCTTCTTTTGCATTTTTTGTTAGTTTATTTTTGCTTTTCGGTTGCAACATTTGACCTCTGCGGATGTGTAAACAAAACGATGCCAAAAAGAATTGCCAAGATTGAATAAATAATTGCGGCAATCCAAATATTCAATAAAGTAGGAACAGAAAAAGCAAATTTTAGCAAAGCTAACGCTCCAATCGTAAAATGAAGCAAATTCCCCATTGCCAACGGGCGAGCATAGATTCCGCCAATCAGAATGGATTTAGCCATCCAGTTCATCATTGCAAAACCTAAATACATCGCCCCAATCATTTGAACCAATAATGGCACGATTCCATTAGAACTTACGTTAAAAATATTCAAAACTTCGTGCGGAACGAATTGAAATAAAATACCGCAAACCGCCATTAGCATTGAACTACTTATCATTAATACTTTTGTATTCATCTCAAGAATTTACGCCTTATTAAAACAATTGTTTCAATTAAATACTTTGTTTTCCGTTTAAAAAATTCGTCTTTCCGATTCGTCGATCGGCGCATCATTGATCGAAGCCTCGCGGCGACGCATCAATCCGTTTTCATCAAATTCCCAAAGTTCGTTGCCGTAGCTGCGAAACCAATTCCCATCCGCATCATGCCATTCGTATTCAAATTTGACCGCCATTCGATTTTCACGAAATCCCCACAGTTCTTTTTTGAGTTTGTAATCCAATTCTTTTGCCCATTTGCGATATAAAAACGCTTTAATTTCCTCGCGCCCATTAATAAAGTCGGTGCGGTTGCGCCAAGCCGAATCTTCCGTATAGGCAAGCGCAACCCGTTCGGGATCGCGTGTATTCCAGGCGTTTTCGGCAGTTTTAACCTTGGCTAATGCCTTTTCTAAATCAAATGGCGGTTTAATATCGGTTGGTTTTGGTGTTTGTTCACTCATTATTTTTCTCCTCGATTTTTCTTTAATTCTTCAATTTCCACTTCTAATTTGGCGATATGTTCATTTATCGGTGCAATTATTTTCCTAATTTCGTCCATTTTGTAACGTGGCGTGATATGTTGCGGACAGGTCCAATCAAACGCTTCGACGTGCAGAATCATTGCGTTCAATTTTTCAATGATTTCCGGCGCATCTTTGGCAATCGTTATAACTTATTTTTGACGATTGATTGGGGACATGAGTTTTAAGAAGAATACAACTCTTGTGCGAAAGTTTTCAGATCCACGTCCTGAATAAACTGGTCAGAAATAGTCAAAATCGAAAACAGGTTTCGCTTTAAACTTTCCTCAGAAAGATCGCCATCTTTTAGAGCTGTCTGCAGCAAATGAAGAGCCATATCCGCAAGCAAAACCCTCTGTTTTTCGGTCCAACCCGAATCGCCACGCTTTGAGATGTTCTGTTGGTAGGACACTTCAGTCAATTCATGAGCAGTTCGACTCATCGATAAAATTTCTTTTCTAGTCACTTCATTCATCTTGCTTACCCTTGCTCTTCAATTCTTCAATTTCCTTTTCCAATTTGGCTATATGCTCATTCATCGGCGCAATCATTTGCTTAATTTCATCCATCGTGTAGCGTGGTGTAATGTGCTGTGGGCAGTTCCAATCAAACGCTTCGACGTGCAAAATCATTGCCCGTTCGATCTTTGCTTTGTAATCGGGAACGGTCAATTTTTCAATAATCTCAGGAGCATCTTTAGCATCAAGGACTTCGACATTTGCCAAAATTTTTAAGCGTGTCTGGTTCGGATAATCCATCAAAAACAGTGCGGCTTTTTTATTTTCGTTCAAATTTCCAACGCTGATGTATTGCAGATTTCCGCGAAAATCGGCAAAGCCAAGTGTTTTATCATCCAGAACTTTCAAAAATCCTTGCGGTCCGCCACGAAATTGAATATACGGCTGACCTTCGTTATTAACCGTCGCCATATAAAACCCGTCGCGTTGTTCGATAAAATCTATTTCGGCATCCATCAAACCGTAAAAATCGGGTTTTCCGCCTTCAAATCTTGCGTAATTCCGGCGTGAACCGTATTTTTGCTGCGCTGCTTTGACGCTTTCGGTAAAAGTTAGATCAAAAAATTTATGTGACATAATTCGATTTTTGGTTTGGGATTTCGGATTTGGGATTTATTATCACAATTCCGAAACCCCGATTAAATTAGGCAGCTGCTTTGCTGACTAATGGAAATTCGATTGCCGGAAAGTCAACAACTGTTCCCGCAGTTTCGTTAAAATAATTGGTAAAGATATTCAAAGCCACATTTGCTACAATTTCGCTGATTTCTTTTTCGGTATAACCTGCGTTTTTGACGGCTTCAAGATCATTAGCAGAAACTTTTCCGCGACTAACAACCAACGCACTCGCAAACTTCAAAGCTGCATCAATTTTTGCATCATTGGAATTAGCGCGGCGGGCATTTAAGATTGACGTTTCGTCCAATCCCGACATTTTGCCAATTGCCGAATGAGCCGCAGCGCAATAGCCACAACCGTTGATTTCCGCCACCGTCAGTGCAATTTGTTCACGCAATTTTGCGCTCAGAGTGCTTCCTAAATTTCCGCTAAAATTCAAATACGCTTCTAAAACTGCGGGCGAAGTCGCCATTGTTGCCATCATATTCGGAACAAATCCCAGTTTAGCATTTACGCCGTCTAATAATTGTTTGGCTTTGCCTTCTGCTGTTTCGTGTTTGATTGCTGTAATTCTTTGCATTTTATTTATTCTCCTCAAGTCTTAAATTATTCCTTGTAACTTTTTCATTACATATTCTATTAGTGCAGTTTGTATGCCAAACTCAATCAAAACACAAAACGCAGTGATTTCAACATTTAGAAGCATTTCATATATTTTGCCGCACAACGACATTTCGAGACACAACGAAATCACATTGCACAAACAACGAAATTTCGTTACCTTTAGAATTATGAATTCCGAAATTGCTTTTAATTCGATAAATGAACTGATCGTCCGCAAAAGTCCGATGGCGGAAACGCTTCGGGCAATTGTTTCACAAGTGCTAAAACAAGAAGAGTTTGCCCTGGCAAGAATTTGGCTGATTGAAAAAGGCGATATTTGTAAAACCTGTCTGATGCGTGCTGAATGTCCAAATCAGGAGCGTTGTCTGCATCTCACGGCAAGTGAAGGGAAAAGTCAGACAGGCGAAAAAGTCTGGTCGGGGATTGACGGCAGATTTAAACGGTTTCCGATTGGCGTGCGGAAAATTGGTTTTGTTGCTGAAAAAGGTCAATCCGTTTATTTAGACAATTTGCAAACCACAAAAAATGCGTGGATCGTTCGTGAAGATTGGGTTAAAGCAGAAAAAATTGAAGGATTTGCAGCGCACCCACTAAAATTTCAAGACGATATTTTGGGCGTGATTGCTGTGTTTTCACGGAAAAATATTACACTGGAAAGTTTTGAATGGCTCCGCGTTTTTGCCGAACAAGCCTCAATTGCTATCGCTAATGCCCGTGCTTTTGAGGAGATTGAAAGACTCCGGCAAAAATTAGAAGACGAAAACGATTATCTCAAAGAAGAAATTGAGGAAACCACACCGCACAAGTTTTTGATTGGCAAAAGCCCTGTTTGGACAAAGATTTTGCAGCAAATTGAGTTAGTTGGAACGTCTGATGCCACGGTTTTATTGACAGGCGAAAGCGGGACCGGAAAAGAAATGGTCGCCCGCGCCGTTCACGAAGCAAGTCCGCGAAAAAATGCCCCGCTTGTCAAAGTAAATTGCGCGGCGATCTCCAATGAACTTTTTGAAAGCGAATTTTTCGGGCATATTAAAGGCGCGTTTACAGGCGCGTTCAAAGACCGTATCGGGCGTTTTCAGCTTGCCGACGGCGGGACGATTTTTCTGGATGAAATCGGCGAATTGCCTTTGCAGATGCAGGGAAAACTTTTGCGTGTTTTGCAGGAAAAACAATTTGAAAGGGTCGGCGAAGACCGCACCCGCACCGTTGATGTTCGTGTTATTGCGGCAACCAATCGGGATTTATGGAAAGAAGTCGAAGCCGGAAATTTTCGTCAGGATTTGTTTTATCGCCTCAGTGTCTTTCCGATTCATCTGCCGCCGCTGCGTGAAAGAATCGAGGACATCGAACCGCTAACCAGACATTTTTTGATGCAATTCTCTGAGAAAAGAAATTGCGAAGTATTTAAATTAACCGATAATGACATCAAAACTTTGCAAAACTATTGGTATCCGGGCAATGTCCGCGAATTGCAAAACATCATTGAACGCGCAATTATTCTTTCGAACTGTTCGATACTGAATTTCACCGTTCCGCAGGTTCTCGAACAAGTTATCATTAAGGAAGTTCCCGAAACTCAAACAAAAAAAAGTATCTTAACTTATCAGGATCTAAAAAATTTGGAGCGCGAAAATATCATTCAAGCTCTGCAAAAATCAAATTATAGAATTTATGGTAAAGGTGGCGCAGCAGAAATTCTCGGTTCAAAACCAACAACCTTGATTTCACGGATCAAAGCATTAGAAATTCCGATGCGACCGGAAATTGTTTAGCATTAGTTTTATCTTGCCCCGGAGAACTCATATTTTGTCGCCTCAAGTCATTTTTTTGTCGGAAATGGTTACTGTAGTTTTTAGTTTGTTCTTCTAAACTAAGTTTATCAGTTGCCGAAACCAAGGTTTTGCAACACAAATTTTACCTATTTAGGAGAAAAACCATGTCATCAAAATTAAACAAAATTACCGCAGCCACACTTATTTTTTTAGGAATTTATATTAACATCCCGTTTTCGATCTTGGGGGTAATTTTTGATTATCCGAATATCTTGCGACAGCCGACCGGACAAGTTCTGACGATGTTCAAACAAGGCGGTTCGACGCTTATTGCAACCTGGTATGCTTTTGCTATTGCGGCATTGTTGATGATTGTCGTCGCAAAATTAATTCAGCAAATTTTACAAGATGAACACAAACATTTGACTTCGATTGCGACAACATTCGGCGTTTTGGCTGGAGTTTCGCAAGTTTTGGGTTTAATTCGCTGGGTATTTGTAGTGCCGATGTTGGCTGATGCTTATACGGATTCAAATTCAAGCGAAGCAACAAAGTCAGCCGCTGTGATGGTCTTCCAAGGCTTTCACCAATATGCAGGAGTTGCCATCGGCGAACATCTCGGACAATTATTTACCGCACTTTGGATAGTTTTGATTTCCGCTGCAATGCTCAATTCAACAATTTTCAGACGTTGGCAAGGCTTTGTCGGAATTGCAATTTCGGCAATGATGTTGCTCGGTTTGGTTGAAGGCTTTGCGACAGTAATTACTTTTAACGTGGGAATATTCGGAGTCTTAACTCCTATCGCATTCATTCTACTTTCGATCTGGATGATTTCGCTTGGTGTAAGTTTGATTTGGCGAAAATCCAAGAGTTAAGAAATTAAATTTTGACGCAAAGGCGCAAAGACGCAAAGTTTTTAGATAATTTGAATTAAAAGTTTGTTCTTTAATTTTTACTTTTTAATTTTTACTTTTACCCTTTGCCACTTTTCGCCTTTGCGTTAAAAAAACTCTTGTAAAAAAAACTCTTTTGTCTATTCAAGCGATTCCCGAAAAGCATTTGGTGTTTTCCCAGTTTGGCGTTTGAAAAATCGATGAAACGCACTTGGTTCAGAGAATCCCAACAAAAATGAAATTTCTGCAACTGAGACTTTTTCATTTTGCAAATATTTAATAGCTAATTCGCGTCTGGTTTCGTCCAGTAATTCCCGAAAGGATGTATTTTCGGCGGCAAGTTCGCGTTGGAGACTGCGCTCGCTTAAACCAAGTTCGCGGGCAACGTCAGTAATATTTGGAAGCTCGGCATTCAGTCTTTTGATGAGTTTTTGCTGAACCTGCATTGAGCGAGTTTCCTGTTTGTTGAGTCTATT
>DAORIL010000283.1:0-8048 GCA_035438525.1 Pyrinomonadaceae bacterium | reverse complement strand
ACAAAACTGTATCCACTTTTGATTCCACTTCCCAATGATTCGTCCAGTAAATGTTCCTGATACAAAACATTAAACGCATTGGTCACGCCATCTTCTCCCGCGTAATTGCCTCCACCGGTAGTTCCCTGGTAAGTCAACTGGGCACCATGATAAGTGCGCAGTGATGAAATAGCCGAGCCTTCATTTGCTGCACGGCGAGAAGCCAGTAAGTTTGGAATAGCAATCGCGGCAATGATGCCAATGATTACTACAACGATTAAAAGTTCGATTAGCGAAAAGCCTTTTTGATTCTTCATTTGGGGTAGGTTCTCCTTTTTATTGAGTGACAAACTTCAGTCTGGTATTCCTAAAAACAAGAATCGTGCCAAAGTTATTTAAGAACCTTGTGATAACACTTAAACTATTGTAATTGCTATGGTTTATGAAAACCAAATTCAATACTGAAAGAAATTATCAAAAAAACAGAAAGTATCGAATTTTGTTAAAATTAAAAAAAGAAGTGACGAAAATTGAGAGAATGAAAGTTTGTATTTTACTACAACTCCTCCATTTCTATTTTGTTTGCCTTGAAAATCTGGTCCAAAAAAAAGCCCTGAAAATTCAAGGCTTTTTCTATTGCTGAATTTCTGATTTATTATTGGGGCGGAATGATTACTGCAATGGTTGTTGGGGATTCGGTCGGATTCAGATGGAGCGGTTCTCCGAGCGGTGTTCCATTAAGTATGTAAAAACCACCGGTTTCATCGGTTTGAATCCCCATTCCTCCATTCCACATATTATCAACATTTTCGTGCTGCAATACCCCTCCTGTGTTAATTGCAAAATATCTATCTCCTGTCCTCATCATTTCAGTTGCAGAAAGCCTAAAAAACCCCATTATCGGCAAACCGCCCGAAGCAGTTGAAACAGGTGCAGCCATTCCAAAAAAAGTTGCCGGATTCCCATTATTTGCCGGTCTTCCGTAACCGATAAACGTATACCCGCTTTTTGTTCCGCTTCCCAGAACCTCATCCAATAGCCCAACACTTTGTAAAACCGTAAAAGCATTAGTTGGAGTAGTTTCTTCTCCTGCATAATTACCTGCCCCAAAAGTAGCCTGGTAATTAAGCTGCGCGCTGTGATAAGTGCGAAGCGACGAAATCGCTGAACCCTCATTCGCAGCTTTGCGTGAAGCCAGTAGGTTTGGGATGGCAATCGCTGCAATAATTCCGATAATGACGACGACGATTATTAGTTCAATTAGCGAAAATCCTTTTTGGTTTTTCATTTAATTAGTTTCCTTTCTTATTCAAATGGTAAAACTTTAGTTATTTAACGGAGTTGCACCACTAACATACGCTTCTCCGGCTGTTCCAATCGAACAACCCGCTCCAAATGAAATTGAAGCACTCGCACTTTGGATAACACCATCCGTCGCAATCCCAAATTTACGGGTTCCGGTGGCAGTTAAACCGGTGATCGTGGCAGGTAAAGCACGACCACAAAACGAAGCAGGTGTTCCAGTTCCCATTGTTACCATTAATGCGGTAAACCGATATCCACTTTTGAGACCACTTCCCAGCCCACTATCAATCAAATTAGCAGTCCCTAAATCAGTAAAAGCCTGAGTGTTAAGTGCGGAACCAGCCGCTCCCGCATAATTGCCTGCTCCAAGTGTCGCTTGATAAATCATTTGTGCCCCGTGAAAAGTGCGAAGACTTGAAATAGCCGAAGCCTCATTTGAGGCTCTTCGCGAAGCCAGTAAATTAGGAATTGCAATCGCGGCAATGATTCCAATAATCACCACCACGATTAGTAATTCGATCAAGGAGAATCCATTTTGATTCTTCATAATTGGGGACAGGTTTCTCAAAGTGAATTAATTGGACAAAATTAATTCAACTTAGCCTTATACAACAATCATGCCAAAGACCGCAGAAATCGAATTACTTCATCAATATCAACACTTTAGCAGAATTAAAACGCACCAACCAAAGCTAAAAGTAACTGAAATCAGGTCAATTTTTGACAGAATTCTATAAAAGGAGGTTACAAAAAATGATAGCAATCTTATAAATGTCCTTAAATTATTTGCAAAATCCTCCAACAAGTTGAAAAATTTAACTGTGAGCGAAAAAAATACTAGAGCCTTCTTAAATTACCTGATTTTACCGTTAATTTTTTTGACGGTAACTTTACTTGGCGGACTGCGACTAAGTGCTGAAAATAATGTTTTTCTTTTTCTCAAGCCAGCTTTGATCTGTCTGATCTTTGCGGCTATTATTTTGATTTTATTTTTTCGTGGTAGATTAATTCTCTTGGAAGGTTGGTTTTCCGAAGATTTTTCAATCCTCAAAAATACCGCCAATGGCTTGGTCTTACTTTCCCTTTATACTGCCTCAGTTCAACTATTCAATTCCCTTTTACCTGAAAAAGGCTTGCCTTTCTGGATTATCGGCTTTTTCTTTTTTTGGACGCTTTGGAATAATCTTTTTGTGGATTTTCAAGCCAAACGGCTTCTGCAAAGTCTGGGAAGTTTGTTTGGTTTAGCTTTTGTTACCAAATATTTGGTTTTAGCCAGCCTTACAACAACGGGTGAATCTACCTGGACACAAAAAATTTTCGAAGGGATAATGAAAGAGGCATCTTTTGGCTTACTCGATTTGCCTAAATTTTCCAGCGGAACGGGATATATTCAATTTTTCACTTTAATTCTTTATGTTGTCGGATTGTTTTTGCTGTCGCCGACTTCAACCTCAAAATCCAAAAGCGAATCGCTACAAATTTCTTCTGAAACCACTTCAAATAAACTTGAAGCAGTCTGACGCGAAACTTGTTTAGTTGCAGGAATTTGCAAAACACGAACAGTTAAGAGTCGATTTGAACGTTTAATTTCGATTTCATCATTTACTTTGACCTCACGCGCAGATTTGGCATTAACTCCATTTATTTTTACCAATCCGGCATCGCAAAACTGTTGCGCTAAGGAGCGGCGCAGAATTATTCGACTTGATTTGAGAAAAAGGTCTAAACGCATATTTCATTATTTAATCACATTTTTGCCTTAAATGATTGTTCCAATTCGGTTTTGATATTCAAATTGCGAATCAAACGGTGCAAATAATTTGGATGAATGTCCAAAAGTTTGGCGGTTTCGAGATAACTTCCCTGTGCCGCCGCAAATGCTTTGAAAATCAAATCTTTCTTTTTTAGTTGCAGGGTTTCATAATAATTAAAACTTGAATCCTCAATTTTAAAATCAATTAGATCCGCCGATTCCCAAATATTTTCCGGCAAATCTTCGGGCAATATCCAATCACTTTCGCCCAAGACAATCGCTCTTTCAATTGCATTTTCTAATTCCCGAACATTACCCGGAAAATCATAGTTTTGCAGCAGTTTTCTTGCTTTGGCTGAAATTCCGCGCACCCGACGATTTAGGTTTTGGGAAAATTTCTCAGTAAAATGCTCAGCCAACAACAAAATATCGGATTTTCTTTCCCGTAAATTCGGCATTTGCAACCGCACCACATTCAATCGATAAAACAGGTCCTCACGAAAATTTCCGTTCTTTATTTCAGTTTCTAAATTACGATTGGTGGCGGTAATCAAACGAATATCTGCTTTAATAGTTTTAATTCCACCAACTCGTTCAAACACGCGCTCCTGTAAGACACGCAAAAGTTTGGCTTGCAAATTCAACGCCATTTCGCCAATTTCATCTAAAAACAGAGTTCCGCCATTGGCAAACTCAATTTTTCCGATTTTTTGAGTCACTGCGCCTGTGAATGCACCGCGCTCGTGCCCGAATAATTCAGATTCAAGCAAATTTTCGCTCAAAGCAGCACAATTAATAGCGACAAAAGGCTTAGAATTTCGCTGGCTGTTGAGATGGATCGCTTGCGCTGCTAATTCTTTTCCTGTTCCGCTTTCTCCTGTTATCAAAACTGTTGAATTGCCAGGCGCAACCTTATAAATAAAAGTGAAGACCTTTTTTATGGCATCACTCTCGCCTAGCATATTTTTGGAAAACAGAGACTCTTCACGCAATCTTGTATTTTCCTTTTCAACCCGCTCAAAGTTTTTAACATTTTCCAGTGCAATTGCCGAAATCCCTGCCAGTGCAGTTATAAAACGTAAATGATTTTCATCGAATAAAGTGTTATTTTGAGAAGATGCCAAATAAATTGCACCGATATTTTCTTCAAACACGACCAGCGGCGCGCATAAAACCGAGGAAGTTTGAGTCAGAAAAAGGCTTTTTGCTTGGGTCAAAGCTTGATTACTTGCCACATTATTGACTAATATTGCCTTTTTTTCATTCAAAACCTGATTAATAATTGTTTGGCTGATTGTAATATCGCCGTTTTTTGCCATTCTATTCAGACCAAAAACTTCGACCAAATCTCCATTTCCATCGACCAAAATAATTGCCCCTGTTTGCGACGGAACAACTTCAAATATTTCGTTCAATAGTTCTTTTTGCAGACTTTCGACCGTTCGCAATAAATTTATTTTGGCACTGATTTTTAGCAAGGCGGATAAATCGCGTGCCATCGCGCCGAACACTTCATCAAGACTGATCCGGACTGATTTACTCAAATCAATTTGGCTTTTATCAAAAAATACAGTGCTGGAAACAGGCAAATTTTCTGCGATTTCTGTCTTAAAGAGAAAAACAAAATCGCCGATCGTGATTTTATCGCCATCATCCAATAGTTTATTCTGTGCATTTTTATCATTGACCAGAGTTCCGTTGAGACTCTTTAAATCATTGATAATAAATTGATTGTCGAAAGATTTAATTGAGCAATGCCGCCGTGAAACTGATGAGTCATTGAGGACAATTTGGTTAGAACTTTCCCGCCCGATGAATGTTTCTTCGTCGATTAATTCAAAGGTTTCGCCCTTATTTATGCCTTCTATGATCGAGATCTGTGCCATTGGTTTGAGTTTATTACCAAATTCAAAAATTTTAAACTATCTTTTTGGATAGTCGCGCTATCTTTTTGGTTGGTTGTTTTGCTTTTCTAATCAAAGTTTTCTCTGTTTCTGAAAATTTTATAAAACCTATTACCGACTTATTTTCAATAGTTTACTCACTTTCTTTAGAATAAATTTAATTTTGGCATCAACTTCGCAATAACTAACTGTGATGAAATCAAAAGATTTCTCAGAGGAGAAAATTCATGAAAATACTTAATATCAAATCATTTGTTCTTTCTTTATTTTTCGCAATTATCGTTATCTTTTCGAGCAATGCAGTTTTCGCCCAATCAAACAATTCATCGGTAGAAATTCCGTTTGAATTTCACATCGGAAATGAAATTGTTTCAGCGGGTAAATATGAACTCAGACGGATTTCGCCAAACACTTTTTTGCTAATTAATGATTCGGTCAAAATTTTAGCTCAAACTCCATTAATGCTGGATGATAAAAAATCTGCGGCAGCGGAAAAATTAGTTTTCAATCGGTATGGTAATGAATATTTTTTACGTCAAATATTTACAGGCAGCAATAGTGTTGGACGCGGACTTTACGAATCAAAAGCGGAGAAAATAACGCGTTTGAGAGAGTTAGAAACCGCCAAAAAAGCAAAGATTCAACAAGTCGCAGTAACAATTAATTAAAAGTTCTTGTCGAAAGACAGGATGCCAGCCTCGTTGGGTAAGGGGCAAAAAAAACGCAGGTTTTTTCAACCGATTCCTGCGTTTTTTTAATTGGTCGCCTTAATAACTGCCACATCGCTAGTGCTGCTGTATCGTGTTACGGCAAGTTTTTTACCGTTTGCGCTCCAATCATAACGATAAATCGAATTCTCGGCAAAATTGGTTAATTTCTTTAATTCGTTACCTTTCAATGGTTTAAGCCAAATATTTGAAGTTCCCTTTTCCTCATTGATAAAAGCCAGATTTTTCCCGTCACTTGTCCAACGCATCGATGGCTCATTTTGAGCATATTCTCCGACAGCAGTAGTCGGTAAATTAAATCTTTGCACAGTTTTAGGAAAATTTTCTCCTTTTTCATTAAGGACAAATTCGATCAATTCCTGTGACATTTGCTTCTTTTGATAATCCCAAAATGAATAAGCCATTTGTTTGCCGTCGGGAGAAATTGCCGGACGAAAACGGGCATTATTTGGAAGCGGAATCGGTTCGCCGCCGTTAACCGAGATCCGCCAAAGATTGAATTGTCCCTTGTAAAAACCGGTAAAAGTTATCGAGTTTTCACCTTTTGCACATTCAATTGCACCTTGCGTCCCTTCGGAAAAAAATTGTTTTTTGTTACTTCCGTCTAAATTCATCGTCCAAATATTCCAATTTCCGTTATTTTGATTTGAAAGATAAAAAATCTTTTTGCCATCGGCAGAAACGCAGGGTTCAATTTCGGCGGTCGGATCAGAAGTAAGTTGTCTTTTATTTTTGCCATCGGCATCCATAATCCAAATATCCAGATTGCCTGTCACAGCCGAACCATAAACAATTTTTTCATCGGGAGTCCAAAACAAACCTAATCCCTCAAGTTTTCCATTCGTTATCTTTTCTGCCTGCAACGGTTTATCTGTTGGCAAAACCCAGACATTTGAGGTTAAGTCCTGTTGAACGCTGACTAAATTTTTGCCGTCAGCCGTTAGGCTCAATCTGCCGTAATTATTGAAATTTTTGGTCAGGCGGGTTACTTCACCCAATGGATAACTGATAAACCAAATTTGCTCATAGGTTGATTGAACTTCACCTAAAGTCACAAAAACACCGCTTTTATCTTTTGCCCAGACGATTCCGCCTCCAAATCTGGTAATTTCTTGTGGAACTTTCCAAATTGTAGTTTCATTTTGATTCTCTAAATTAATTTCGCTGATAACTACCGGATAACTTCCATCTTTTGATGGCTGACTTTTCAAAAGTGCTAAAGCTTTTCCTTCAGGAGACCAGGCAAATGATATAAAACCACCTTCATTTGGAGTCTTTTTGAGCAATCGCGTTTCTTTCCAGCTTCCGATTTCGGCAATTATTAAATAGCTCGAATCTTCTTCATCAACATTCCGGATAAAGGCAATTTTTGTCCCGTCAGGTGAAATTGCAATATTGGGCATACAATCGTGAATTACCTTTTGGGGCGCACCGCCAAGCGCAGGCACGCGAAAAATTTCACCAACATTTTTTCTATCCCAAACGTCGTAATAAACCCAATTATTATCGGGCGAAATAGCAATTCCCTGAAAAACCACATTAGTAGGCGGAACGATTTGAACAGCACTTTCAGTCTGAATTTGCTTGAGCCAGAGGCTTTGTAATTCTCCTTCGTCCTGAACATATATCAAATATTTTCCATCAGACGAAATAATTGCATCGTCAACATTTCCCAAATTCGTCAAACGCTCTGATTCGGCGATTTGAAAAACATTTCTTTTAGGCGGATTAAAGCTTGAAAGATACATCGCAAAGGCAATTAAACTCAAAATTCCAATGAGGGTAATTCCGCCGAGAACATATTTCCAATCTATTTTCTCAAATTGTTGTGCCTTATTAGAGTTAGTTTTTTTAAACTCGTTTTCGCCGGTAGTTTTCTCAACAAAAGCCGTTGTTTGAACCGAAATATTATCGGCGGAGTTTTTCCGATTTGCTTTGGCAAAAGGAATCTGCTCATCGGTATTTCGCAGTAATCGTCGCAAATCCGCTCTTAGATCTGACGCGGTTTGATAACGAAATTCGCGGTCTTTTTCCAAAAGTTTGAGAATTGTTTTTTCTAAATCGGATGAGATATTTTCCTCAATTTGACTTAGTTTGACCGGCGCTTTGTGCAAAATCTCATCGAAAATCCCAACTTGAGTTTCACCTTGAAATGGTGTATTCCCGCAGACCATTTCATAAATTAAAACACCCAAACTCCATAAATCAGTTCGCCCATCAAGTTTTTTACCAAGTGCTTGTTCCGGCGACATATATTGCACCGTTCCAACCAAAACTCCGGCTTCGGTTTTAGCCTGTGTGGCGGCTTCATCCGAAACCTTTTCAACTACGGTTTTCGCCAAACCAAAGTCCAAAACTTTGGCTTGTCCGCGGTGATTG
>DAORIL010000282.1:0-8065 GCA_035438525.1 Pyrinomonadaceae bacterium | reverse complement strand
AAATCTTCAACCATCTCAACAGCAGTTTTGACAAACTCCTGCGGCTTTTTTGTAAATGCTAAATCAATCCGCTTAATCGTTCCAAATAGGTTAGTTACAACGGGAAAAGTCGAGCCTTTGACGTTTTTGAAGAGTAAGGCTTTACCCTGTGCTTCAATAACCCGCCGATGGATTTCGGCAATTTCCAAATACGGATCAACCTCTGCCTCAATCTCGATCAAGTCATTTTCCCGACGCAGTTGTTCTAAAAATGAACGTAAATTCTTGTGCATAATTTCAAACCTAATTGAAACAAAGCGTTAAGACAAGCGCAAGGTAGCAGTTAAATATTTAGCTAATCTCAGAAATAAATATTTTAGATTTTTCAAAAATACTTTGTAATATTTCGGCAATCTTCATCATTAGTTTTCAAAGACGGTTAAATTCAAACAAAATCGGAAAAGAAAAATAACTTTCCAACGCGTTTGTTTTAAGAATTATTTTTTTGGTTTGTGTCTAACAAACCTTGGCAATTCATTAAGGGTAATTCAACTGTATTGACTTGAGAAATTTTCCCAAGCTTCCACAATTCCTTTGCCCAATATTTTAAATAGGAGAGATTTTTATGCTTAATGTTGTTGTTGATTTATCGCACCATAACACGGTTACCAGCTTTCAAGATGCCAAAAATAATGGAGTCCTCGGTGTTATCCACAAAGCCACCGAAGGAATCAATTTTGTTGATGCAAAATATAGTTCGCGCCGCGTTCGCGCATTGTCAAACGGGTTGCTTTGGGGAGCTTATCATTTTGCTACCAAAGGAAATGTTCAAGGTCAAGTAAATCATTTTTTAGACATTGTTGAGCCGGAACCGACTGACTTAATCGTTTTGGATTTTGAACCAAATCACATTTCCGGAACGATGACTCTGGCAGAAGCCGAACAATTTGTCACCCTTATCCACGCGCAAACCGGACGTTACCCTGGTTTGTATTCTGGCGCAAGTTTTTTAAGAGAAAGGCTTGGGAATAGGCAGCCTGCCGATACCATTTTAAGCGAATGTTTTCTCTGGATTGCCAAATATTCAAGCGGACTTCCCACCGTTCCTCCTGCTTTTCCAAGATTTACTTTTTGGCAATACACAGACGGCAACAACGGCGACCAACCGCATCAAGTTCCGGGCATCGGACGCTGCGACCGCAATAAATTTAATGGGAGTCTTGAGGGTCTGCAAAGACTGTGGGGTGTTAATCAATAAAAAGTTTTCGAGGATCAAGAGATGTTTACAAATTATTATTTGCAAACATTTAGGATTTTAATTTTTATTAGGTTAAAAACTGCTCCCGACATCTTATGTATTCTTAGTTTTCGCAGGCTTTTTTAGCCAAAGAATGAAAATAGGAGAAAAAAATGAATTTACCAATATATTGGGGCTACTGGCTGGTTTTTCTGGTGCCATTTATTTTATGGCTGGTTGTTTCCCTTTTAATTAGACGGGGAGAGAGTTGGTCGGCAAAATTTCTGGCATTTATTGCCGGAAGTGATAATCGGCTGAGTCTTTCGAGGTTACAGGCATTTGCCTGGACTTTAGTTATTTTCGGCTCTTTTTTTGCCGCCATGGCAATTCATACTAAAATTTCTCCTGTCACTGCTTTGCAAACAAAAGAGTTTGAAGCGAATGCAAAAGCTGCAAAAGAAAATCTGCCTAAGTTTACGGAAGCCAAAAATTCTGCTGACAAGGCTTTTGACGAAGCTGAAAAGGCTAAAAAAGATGCTGAAAAAGTTTATGAGGATGCAAAAAAAGCCAGAGATGAAGCCAGTAAGAAAATCCCACCCGATCCAAATCTGGCGAACCTTGAAAAAGCTTTAACAGATGCTGAAACAATCAAGAATACTAAAACTAACGATTTTAATAATAAGGATACCGCCTTCAATGACGCTAAAAAGAAACTCGAAGGAGCAAATGCCGCAATTGAGGCTGAAAAAAATCTAAATTGGGTTCAAATTCCATTGATGGTGTTAGCCCTGGCTGGAATTGCAATTGGTTCAAATATCTTTTCAAGTTTGATTTCGGCATTAAATAGTGAAGAGAAAAGCGCAAAAGTTAATGAAGTTACCCGTTTGGACAAAGCCAATTTTGCCGCAAAAACTAAGCAGGCAGATAAACCAGCCCCTGACAGCGATAATTTGCTTTTGATAGAGGGAAAAGATTTCGGGAAAGACGGAAAAGTAAGATTTGGTAAGGGCAGACTCCGAGTTAGTTTTGCCCCAACTTTCTTTTGGAGCGATAACTTGATCGTTGTTGATATTCCCAAGGATTCTTACGACACAATTGTTGTGGATACCTCAAACGGAAAATTATGTTACCAATTTGATAACACTGTAAAGGACGGAGAAACCTGGAAAGTTGAACTTGGAAAACCCAAATTCTCATATGAATTTGCCGACTTTTTTAGGGATGATAAAAATCCGGTAAATATGGATCTGATGAAATTTCAGATGTTTGGCTGGACGGTGATCGCCATATGTATCTATTTGTGGTTATTTCTAATCAATATAAATCAGGATATTTCTTCCCTGCCGAATGTCCCGGATTCAATTGCGATTTTGACCGGTTTAAGTCAGGTTGGGTATCTGGCTGGCAAAGGAGCATCTAATCTTTCACCCAATAAACCTTCTGCAACCTAAATCAAAAATGAATTTCAGAGAATAGAAAAGGTAAAAAAGTATTCTCTAAAAAATCAAGAACTAAGAATTGCTTCATAAAATGTTAAGCCAATTCTTAGTTCTTGTAATTTTTTATCAAAAAAAATCATTAAGATTAAAACTAATAGATCGGGAGAAAATATAATGTCAGAAAGAACCATCGAAAATGCCTTAAATGAAGCCAAAGAACTTGCTCAAAATGAATACGCCCATATCCAAATACAGGGTCGAGCTCTAACCCCTGAAGAAATGAAAAGAAGTGATACGCTGAGTAAATGTATTGAGATCATTCAATCGGCATTAGGTTCTTTAGCCGAAGGAAATTAACAAAAAAGGAGTAAAACCATGCCAACAACTGTTGCCGTTGCTAATACGAACGAAGTTTGCACTGAATTTCGGATCAAAGTCATGATTTATAGCCCTGAATCCGGATATAAATTTGATGTCACAGTGCAAAAAAAATGTTTTCCGACAAAATGGATCGTCATCTTTAATTTATACAAAAAAATAGGAACCGAATTTGTCCAAATTGTTGGGGTCGAGTTTGATTCCGAGAAAAAAGAAGAACAAAAAGCCGTTGAAGCGATCAGCCAAAATGGTGTCAATATGCTCCAAAGCCGCGCTTTCAAGAAAAAAGTTTATCCGGCTGTCAAGGTTTTAGAAGATGGTGATCCCCCAACCGAAGCCGAAAAGAAAAAGATTCACACCGAAATGTCAAAAGCTATTTTATTGACTGTTTAGAAACCCGAATTTAGTCAAATATAATTTAGTGTCAATGAAATTTCCCAAAACTATTTCAAAAGACTTGTTTATTTTATTTTTCCTGCTTTTTGGATTAAATACTCATCTTTTTGGGAAATTTCAACCCTCACCAAACCAAAATACCTCAATTTGCCCATTCGATCACCGCCTAGTTCCTTACGGACTTAAAATTCGTGCAGTAAAAGTTTCGGGGCGTGGCGGCAACGATAAAATAGAGCAAAAATTGACCGTAAAATTTGGAAATAAAGATTATTCCCGCGATTTACTTTATGAAGTGCAAAAGGAAGTTGAAGATTCTTTAAGTAATGAAGTCAATCAATCCTTTGAAAAACAAAGCGGGATCATTGGCGGAGCCTCGCCTACCGTAATTTTTACCAAACCCTGCGTTGAAATTGATAACACTGCCAAAACAATTGATTTCGTCATCAATATTTTCTTTTTAAGGACTGACCTGGCAGGAGTTGCCAATAACATACTCCCAATTCCAAGGTCAATAAAACCTTCATTTTATGACCAAATGCCTCCTGCTTTACGGGCTTTCAACCCGCAATTTGATTTTAATTATGATCGAAAAACTGGACCCGAAGGTTCACTTAATATTTCAACCAATTTATTAGAACTCTCTAATTTGTGGAAAGGTGAAAAACTTTCTGAATCAAACTATCATTTAGATTTTAAATTTACGGGTAAAAAGTCCTTTTCAAATCAGTTTTATCAATCCAAAACCAACTTATCTTTTGCCCGAGTTCAGCCTGGTAAAGTTGTTGAGAAACTTGATTTTAAGGCTGGGTTTATTGATAAGGATCAACCCTTAAATAAAAATAACTATCGGCAAAAAGAATTAGAAATAGGCGGTGAAATCAAATTACGCCCGCGCTTTGGTGCACTTAATACGATTTATTTGTCTGGCAGTTATGGAAAGACAAATAATAAAGTTTTTGATAAATCGGGACTTCAGATTTTAGCTAATAAAGAGGATAAATTTCAGTTTCGGACATTAATTGACGGAATATTATGGAATGGTTTCAGTCGCACCGGACTTTGGGTTGAATCTGCCAAAATCAAAAATAGTTCTGATAATTACCGACGAATTGCGGGAATTATCGCCTATCAAAAAGAATTTGGCGAAGGAACACAAACATTCGGGTTAGAAACAGTGTTTGGTGCAGGTAAAACCTGGGGAAAAGTTCCCATTTATGCACAATTTTTTGGCGGTAATAATTCTACTAATTTTCTCTATGATTCCCCCGATTCTCCGACCATGAGCAGTTTTCCTGGAGGTCCGCTTTTACGCAGTTACGGCAAAACTCAAACGTCAGCAACTAAAAACAATGGAGCAATATTTGGCGGAAATACCTATTGGCACACTAATTTTAATCTTTCGTTTCCAATTCGTCCTTGGTCAAAGCGTTTAATTCCCGAGGAAGAAATTTCATTTAGCGACGGCAGCAACAAAAAACTCAATGAATTATTAGAAGATTTCACAATAAACACAGCAATTGGCGGAATTGGGGGCGACCTTCTGGATTCAATTATTGAGGATCTAATTAAAAAAGATCCCACCTTAGATGAAGACGAAGCGGAGCGTTTGGCGGTTCCAATTGCTAAAAAACAAGCCGAAAAACTGGTCAATAAAGAAATTGCCCCGACCATCAGATTTATTTCCCGCCACGCCAATCTTTTTGCGGTCAAACCGTTAATAATGTTGGATGCCGCCAAAATCAGCCAAGAAAATCCACAATTTGGACGGTATCGTTTCGGGGCGGGCGGAGGCTTGCAAATTGTCGTCGTAACTGCCAGAGCCGAATTCGGATATTTAGCCTCTTTGCCAAGGAAAACAGGAGGATCAAAAGGCAATTTTGTTTTTAGAATTACTTTTCAAAATTTGTTTTAGAAAAAAAATAAGGAGATAAGATATGCCACAACTATTATTTGGCGGGATGTTAGCTTTGATCTTGTTAGGGTTTTATATTTGGTCAATTATCGCTGCTGTTTTTATAGCTGCATCTGGTTGCACCACAAATTGTCCTCAATTATCGAACAATATGTCCTACATGTTGAACACCATCGGGGGGTTAATTTCGGCTGTTGTGATTGGAGTTTTAGGAGCAACTCAAATCGGTGAATTTCCGGCTCAAAGATCCATTTACGATTCCAAAACCTTGACCGGAACAGTTCAAACAGATGCAGTTATTATGCCTTCGCTTTTTATTTTGGTCTGGATCATCTGCAGAGTGGTAACAGTAATTTACGGTTTCGTTTTATTTGATAATGTTCCGCCATTAAACGCTTCGGCAAAAGTTTGGCTCGGTTCGGCGAATGGTTCGGTCTATGCCTATTTTGGTATTAAGTCAACTTGATAATGATTTGGAATAATAAACTTGTCTTATTGAGGCTGAAAAAACTATAATTTCTGAAAATCTTTTGTAACCTAAAAACCAAATGAAAAAAATTATAGTTTTAGTAATCTGCATTGCTTTATTTATTACATTTTCGTTCGCTCAAACAATCGAAAATTTCGATCTTGTAATCAAAAATGCAAGAGTGGTTGATGGAACCGGAAACCCGTGGTTCAGAGCTGATATTGGAATTCGTTCCGGAAAAATTGCTAAAATCGGCGTTATCCCGAATTCGCAAGCCAAAACTGTAGTGGATGCACAAAATCAAATTGTGGCTCCGGGTTTCATTGATGTTCACACTCATACCGAAAATATTTTCAGCAATCCAGATGCAGAGAATTTCATCCGGATGGGCGTAACTTCATTGGTGACCGGAAACTGCGGCGGGTCAGTGACGGATGTTGCTAAATTTCTCAATGGTTATCAGAAAACCCCTTTAGCAGTAAATCTGGCAACTTTGATCGCTCACGGTTCGGTTAGACGTGATGTTTTAGGTTTGGAAAATCGTGAACCGACTCCCGAAGAACTCAAAAAAATGGAAGCGATTGTTGAAAAAGGGATGAAAGACGGAGCGGTCGGTCTTTCCACCGGATTGATCTATGTTCCCGGAACTTATGCCAAAACTGAAGAAGTTGTCGCTCTTGCCCGCGTCGCTAAACAATATAACGGCGTTTATGCCAGCCATATTCGTGACGAAGGTAACAAGGTTTTTGAAGCCATTGCCGAAGCTATCAACATTGGCGAACAAACCGGAATCCCCGTCGAAATTTCACATTTCAAAATCTCCAGCAAAAAATATTGGGGCAAATCGAACGACACACTTGGTTTAGTTCGTGCCGCCCGTGAAAAAGGTTTACCCGTAACTGTTGATGAATATGCATACACGGCTTCGTCGACTTCGCTTGATACAATTTTGCCTAGTTGGGCATTAGCCGGCGGACGCGAGGAAGGTAAAAAACGTTTAGCTGACGGGCCAACTAAAAAGAAAATTATCGAAGAAATTAAAAAGAATTTGAAGGAAAGTAAATTCAAAGACTACAGCTACGCATATGTGGCTTCTTATTCCGCCAACAAAGATTTTAATGGCAAAAACATCAAGGAAATTTCCAAACTGGTGCGTGGTAAAGACAATCTGGATAATCAGTTAGAACAGATTTTCGACTTATATAAAGGCGGCGGAGCACAAATGGTTTATCACAAAATGGATGAACCCGATGTGCAAAATATTATGCGCGAACCCTTTACGATGATTGCCTCTGATAGCGGAGTCCGCACTCAAGGCGAGGGCGCACCTCATCCGCGTGGATACGGCAACAATGTGCGCGTTCTAGGGCGGTATGTGCGCGAACTTAAATTGATTACACTTGAGGACGCCATTAGGAAAATGACCAGTCTTCCGGCCCAAACTTTTAATTTGCGCGACAGGGGTTTAATTAAAGAAGGTTTCGCAGCCGACCTTGTAATTTTTGACGAAAAAACGATTGCCGACAAAGCAACATTCGATAATCCGCACCAGTTCCCGGTTGGGATTTCCTACGTTTTTGTCAATGGCGGATTAGCCTTTAGTGATGGGCAAATGAGCAAAGAACGTCACGGAACTGCTTTGAAATTGAAACATTAATTGCTTTTATATAGACATCCCTTGAGCCCTGAATTTCATCTTATTTTTGCAAACCGATTTTACATATTATCGGTTTGCAAAGGAGAACAAGGGTATGAAAACAATAAGAAATTTTTTATTTTTCGCAGTAGCAATTATTAGTGTATTTTCAGTTTCGGCTTTGGCTCAAACTAATGTTTACGGAAAAAAACCAGAACAAGGGATTGAGCGTAAAGTTTTCAAAGAAATTTTGAGCCTGCCCTACTATGGTGTTTTTGATTCAATTTCTTTCAAAGTTGAAGACAACGTAGTTTATTTATATGGTAATGTGGTTCAGCCAATAACCAAGAGCCAGGCACAACGCTATGTTCAAGCTATTCAAGGTGTTTCCGAAGTTGTAAATAACATCAATGTTTTGCCTTATTCGTCTTTTGATAATCAAATCCGAGTCTCAATTGTCAGAGAATTTGACCGTCGAGGTGGTGGTCTTTATCGGTATTTGCAAGGGACAAATCCGTCCATGAGAATTATCGTAAATAATGGTCATGTTTCATTAGAAGGCTATGTTGCCAATCGTGGAGACTACAATTTAGCTAATATCTTAGCCAATGGTGTTTCA